>NZ_PCOB01000014.1:0-138999 GCF_002975115.1 Bacillus sp. MYb78 | reverse complement strand
ATAGAGCACAATTTAAAGAGGTACTTTTTATAGAAAATGGTAAATTTCTAATATGTTATATTTAATATAGAAAAATTCGAGTGTTACTTTTTATGAAAAGGAGAACTATTGATGAATTATAAACAACAACTACTAGATAACTTTGCATTTAAAACTTCATATATTGCACAATTTGTGCCCGGAATGAGTATAAAAAAAACGAAAGATTATATTGCTGTTGATTGTGGATTACCTGCCGATACATTTAATATCATCACTCTACTAAACAATAATTTAACGGAAGGGATTGAGAAATTATATAAAGAGGTAGAATACTATTATCAAAGAAATTTTCCAATGAGTGTTTGGTTATGGGATGAGGAGCAAGAGCGGGATATAAAAAGTGAGTTAATTAAAATCGGTTTAAAAGAAGTGGAACAGAATATTGCGATGGTAGCAGACTTAAAAACAATTTCCCCAACAATAAACATGCCAGTAAGTTTTACTATTCAACAAGCATCTTCACCTGGACAAATAAATAAATTTGGAGAAACGTTAGCTGATCTATTCGGCACATCAGAAGAAGGTATACATGTACAAGCATTCTATAATCAAATTTCTAATCTTGATATATGTAACAGTGAGAATTTGAAATTATTTTTAGGGTTATATGAAGGTGAAGTCGTAACTGTTGGTTCATTGATATGTTCAAAAGATAGTATTGGTATTTATGACATAGCAACTAAAGAAGGAATGAGAGGACGAGGGTTCGGATCTGCTATGTTCAATTTCCTGCTGCAAGAAGCACATAAATTTAAAAATACGTATTGTGTATTACAAGCTTCACCCGATGGAATCAATATTTATAAAAAATCGGGATTTCAAGCTATCGGCAAAATGACTGTATTGGAAAATCGACATTTAATTGAGTAAATCATTCAAGTTAAATCGTCTTTATATAGGAGCTTATAAATCGTTATGAAAAAGATATATCTCGTTACAATAATTTGTACCTTTATAGTAATAAGTATCTTTGTTTTTCAGAAAATAAATGAACATAAGTATACTAAAGCTATTAATCAATCAAATCATATAAAAAATATCGCACATAGAGGTGCTTCTGCATATGCGCCTGAACATACAATAGCAGCATATCAATTAGGCCAACAAATGAATGGAGATTATATAGAAATCGATCTTCAAATGACAAAAGATGGACATATAGTGGCTATGCATGATGAAACCTTAAACCGTACAACAAATGGTACAGGGCTAGTGAAAGAGCATACATTAGAAGAAATAAAGCAACTAAATGCAGGTTCTTTTTTTAATGAAAAATATCCGAACTTAGCAAAGAAAGAATTTGAAAATGCAAAAGTCCCAGCATTAACAGAAATTATTGAAACGTTTGGGCATAACGCGAACTATTATATCGAAACAAAAACACCTGATGAATATCCAGGAATGGAAGAAAAATTATTAGAAATTATTAATCACTACGAAATACAGGATAAAGTTATTATTCAATCGTTTAGTGAAGAAAGTCTACAAAAGATTCATAGCTTAAATAGTAATATATCCATAGTACAATTATTACCTTATAAAAAAGCAGTTCAATTAACAAAATTAGAGATAGAAAAGTATAAAATGTACTGCATAGGTCTTGGTATGAATTACAAATATATTGATTCAGATTATGTAAATAAAATAAAGAAAAACGGATTAGAAGTTCATCCATTTACAGTAGATAATGAAAAAGATATGAAAAAGTTACTTTCATGGGGAGTCGATGGGATGTTTACTAATTATCCGGATTGTTTACATTCAATATTATTGGATTTGAAAAGTCATGAATAAGAAGTGTTATTCATAAAGGAAAAATTTACACAACCTGTAAAGAAGGCATGTAGCATATAAAAAGAAAATACCAAAAACCGCAACTGGAAGACTTAGGTTGTGGTTTTTTTATTACTTCGATTTCAACTTACAAAGTTTGAAGCTAGAAGTGAAAACCTTTTTAGCTGAATTGGCTTCCTATGTATTTGTACTTCGTATCGTTCTAGGTATATGTACAACCCGTGAGACGAGTTTTGCATAGGATAATAGAAAAGGAGATGTTGCATATTGAAATACCACAATAGAAATGTAAGTAATCTGAATAAATTAGCGGATAATACGAAAGCTGCAGCTTTTAAGTGGTATCAGTACTGTATCGACAATGGAATTGAAGTATTAATTTATGAAACAATCCGTACGGTCGAGCAACAACGTGAATATGTTCGTAAAGGAGCATCACAAACGATGCGCTCATATCACTTAGTAGGACAGGCATTAGATTTTGTTCCAATTCAGTCGAATGGTACAGAAGATTGGAATGGCTATAATAAAGAACCGTGGGCATCAGCAATTCGTTATGCTAAACAAATTGGCTTTGAATGGGGCGGTGACTGGAAAGGATTTGTGGATAGCCCGCATTTGCAATATAACTACAAAGGATATGGAACGGATACTTTTGGAAAAGGTGCTCAAAACGTAGTGACTCCTCCCACGTCGAATGATAGTGTAGGGGTTGCTTATATTAACGGTAGTAATGTAAATTTACGAAAAGGACCTGGTACTGGATATGGCGTTATTCGTCAATTAGGGAAAGGAGAGTCCTACAAAGTATTTGGACAAACAAATGGTTGGTTAAATCTAGGTGGCGATCAGTGGGTTTATAACGATCCATCATACATCCGTTATACGGGAGGAAATGTACCAGCAACTTCACAATCATCAAACGATGGTGTAGGTGTAGTTACTATAATCGCTGATGTATTGCGTGTTCGTACCGGCCCTGGAACAAATTACGGCATTGTGAAAAACGTGTATCAAGGTGAAAAATATCAATCGTTTGGATATAAAGATGGTTGGTATAATGTTGGTGGAAATCAATGGGTTTCTGGTGAATATGTTACGTTTGTAAAGTAAAAATAAGAGCCGTCCTGTTGGGCGGCATTTTATTTTAAATATTCATAGGACGAGCATTCATAATATTATTTGTAATACATAGAGTATAATTTTTCATTCTAATAATCAGAAAGTAATCAAAATGTAATTAATTTCAACTACGCTTTTTATATTTTTTTGATACACTGGCTACGAGGGGGATACCAATTAAGGTGGGTAAAAACCAAAACCATATTGGCGGAAGTAAATTTAAAATGGGAATATGGATGCCGATATTTACTAAAAGTGCGGTGACTGCACCAATATAAGAACCTAGCATACCTCTAATGTGGTGATGGAGCCAATTTTTCCAACGTTTTTTTCGTGCAAGGTATCCATAAATCGCAAATGAATAAGAGAAGATTGCTACATAAAATAAATATGCGATTTTATCCCAGTTGATAATGGATAATATTATTGCCGTAAGGGTAATGGCAACATAGGATGCATGATATATTTCGCCCCATTCGGTATGTTTTCCTTTCTTCTTTTGGGCAACCATCGCTACAATACCAGTGATTAAGCATATTGTTCCAAATAGGATGTGTATGGTTAAAAGAATGTTAAAAATGCTCATAATAATTCCTCCTTTTTTATTTTTATAGTATTGCAGTATAGGAGAAAAGTTGAAAAATATAGTTAGTTCGGCTTAATATATTGAAATAAAGGTACTCCTAGAACAAAACCCAATGATTTAAATATTTAGTGAGATGATTATTATGTTAAATGAAGGAGAGACTTCTATGTTTACATCTATTACATATTTACAATCGGGCAATGAGAAACAACAAAAAATATATGATGTTTTGAATAGCCTAAACATAATGGAGGATTTAGCTTTATATAATCCCGTTCTTTGCGGGACAATCCCTATAAGAATTGATACTCCTCAATCTGACTTAGATATTGTAATGGAAGTATATAACTTTGATGTTTTTGAGCAGGAAATGAGATCTTTATATGGTTCTTATGGAGGGTTCAACATAAAAAAGAAAAAAATTAAAGGTACTGAATCGATAAAGGTGAATTTTGAATTCGAAGGTTTTGAATTTGAATTATTTGCTCAACCGAAGCCAGTGCGTAATCAAAATGCATATAGACATATGATAGTGGAACACATGCTATTAATGCAGTATCCCCATATAAGGGAAGAAGTTATTCGCTTAAAGGAACAAGGTTTAAAAACAGAACCTGCTTTTGCTCAAGTATTAAATATTGACGGAGATCCTTATGAAGAACTTATTTTATTAGGGCAGGAAATGAAATTGTGGTAAATAAGATACATAAAAAAATCCTCCAAAAACAAAAGAGGATTTTTTTTATGCCGTTAACTTCCGAATTAATTCACTGAGCAATTTAATTCCGTTAGTCATTTGTTCTGGAGTAGCATATCCATATGATAAACGAATGTACTGATCTGATTCTTCTTCATAAATACGTCCCGGATTTAAAAGAATTCCTTTTGATAGTGCCTCTGAAAATAGTTTTTTCATCGGAATGTTATGTACAACCTTTAGCCATATAAAAAATCCACCACTAGGAATATCCCATGATGCAATATCTGCACAATATTTATTTAACGCTCGTATCATTATTTGTCTTCGTTCTTTCAGGTGCTTTCTTACGTTTGCTACATGTTCTTCATAAAAACCTTCATTTATCCATTCAGCAGCTACTCTTTGAGATAAAGAGCTGGATCCATAGTCTGTTTGCATTTTTATATCTGACAATCTATCAATAACAGGTTCTGGTCCGATTATCCATCCAATTCTAAGTCCTGGGCTAAGTGTTTTAGAGAGACTACCAATATATAATACATGTCCATGTTTATCCATCGATTTTAAAGGAGCTGGAGGTGATTCATCAAGCCATAACTCTCGGTAAATATCATCCTCGATGATAGGCAATTGCTCTTTTTCACATATTTTTAATATTTCTTTTCTTCGCTCTTTGGACATCAATATCCCCGTTGGATTTTGAAAACAAGGGATTGAATATAAAATATTATTCTTTTGACTATATTTAATTCGTTTTAATAAGTCGTTAGGTAAAATACCGTGATGATCCATTGATATACCGGATAAATTTATATTTGCTGATTGAAAAACATGAAGTGAATATAAGTAAGAAGGTTGTTCAAGTAAAACAGTTGATTTTCTATGTAAAAGACCAATTGATATTAATTGTAATGCTTGGAGTGCACCAGAGACTATTAATATAGAACCCGGTGATGCATGTATTCCAAATGATTTTACGTATTTGCTTATTGCTTCACGTAACGGATAAAAACCTTTTTGTTCTTCGTATCCGAAATAATCTAATTCCTCACTGACGTTTTTAATTATAGATTGCATAGTTTCGAGCGGGAAAAGGTGAGGTGCAAGTTCACCTTTACTAAGATGGATAAGCGTTTTATTTGCTTCTGCTTCATTTATTTCTCGCACCATTAACTTACTTGGTTTATGAATACCGGCCTTTACATATTCACTCCAATCGGGCGGGGGATTAGTTGCTAATAATGACCATGTATTATTTGTTACAATTGTTCCTGCTCCGATTTGTCCTTGAATTAAACCATCTGCCATAAGTTCATCTAGCGCATTTATTACAGTACTTCGATTTACATGAAATAATTGTGCTAACTGCCGCTGACTAGGGATTTTACTTCCAATTGGCCATTCTCCGTTTTCAATTTTTTCTTTCATATAGTCTATTATCTGCCGATATTTGGGCACTTTTTTATCGGTTGTCATATAAAAAACTCCTTCGTTAATTTAAAAGATTCAAAGTGGTTGGTTTTTCCGATAAATAACTGGTTGAAGACATTGTATCAACTATTAAATATGATGAAAAGAAATAATTGGTAATTCAAAAATGGTTGGTTTATTAAGGAGGGAGAGAAAACATGCATAATAAAAAATGGGATTTACGCATTATATGTGCTCATGCTTTTACAATTCTTATATGGGGAACTGCTTTTCCAGCAATTCGTCTGGGGCTTGAATCTTATACGCCTGAACACCTTACTTTACTACGCTTATTAATCGCCTCATTTATACTTTTGTTATTTTCATTTATATACAAACTACGACTACCGGATTTAAAGGATATCCCAGCAATTTTTATATTTGGTGCTTTAGGGTTTACTATTTATCACATCGCATTAAATTACGGCGAAAAAACAGTAAATGCTGGATCTGCAAGTTTAATTATTTCAGTCACCCCAATAGTGACGGCAATTCTTGCTTCTGTTTTTTTGAATGACAAAATGAAATTAAATGGTTGGCTTGGTGGTGTAATTAGTTTTGCAGGAATTGCCTTAATTTCATTTAGCCAGGGCGATGCTATTCAATTGAATAGCGGGGGATTATTTATATTATTAGCGGCGATTTCAGAAAGTCTATTTTTCGTTTTCCAAACATCTTACTTAAAAAAATACGGCTTCTTACCATTTACCATATATACAATTTTGTCTAGTACTGTATGTATGCTTATTTTCTTACCCGGAGTTTATCAAGAAATACTAACAGCTCCTCTTGAAGTTAACTTGAGCGTTATATATTTAGGTGTCTTTCCAACAGTACTCCCGTATATTGCATTGGCCTATATTATATCTCGTGCTGGTGCTTCTGAAGCAACAAGTTCTCTATATTTAACGCCAATAACTGCGTGTTTCATTGCTTGGATATGGTTAGGAGAAGTCCCAACTTTAGTTTCGATAATTGGCGGAGGAATTACTATACTTGGAATTGTGATTGCTCATATACCAGTATTAAGAAAAGAAAAACATAGGAATTTAGCAAATAATCAATCCGTATAATGTAATTCAATAATGATTTTATGATACTTTTTTATATAGTTTCTTTCTTATGTTGATAAATATAATATTTTGTATTTCAGTTAAATATTGTATGTTACATTTTATGTAGTAAGCATTTTAAAAGGAGCTGACAACATAATGAATGGAAAAAGAAAAATTTTCACATGTATTTCTATTGTAGGAATCGGACTAGCTAGTTTTTCTAATTCTAGTTTCGCAGCAAGTGTAACGGACAATTCAATACAAAATTCTATTCCCATAGTTAATCAACAAGTAGCTGCTGCAAAGGAAATGAAACCATTTCCCCAGCAAGTTAATTATGCAGGTGTTATAAAACCGAATCATGTTACACAGGAAAGTTTAAATGCTTCTGTAAGAAGTTACTACGATAATTGGAAAAAGAAATATTTGAAAAATGATTTATCTTCTTTACCTGGTGGTTATTACGTAAAAGGAGAGATTACAGGTGATGCGGATGGGTTTAAGCCACTTGGAACTTCAGAAGGTCAAGGATATGGGATGATAATTACAGTATTAATGGCTGGTTATGATTCGAATGCTCAAAAAATCTATGACGGTTTATTTAAAACAGCAAGAACTTTTAAAAGCTCTCAAAATCCTAATTTAATGGGATGGGTTGTCGCAGATAGTAAAAAAGCACAAGGTCATTTTGATTCTGCTACTGATGGGGATTTAGATATTGCGTATTCTCTTCTTCTTGCTCATAAGCAGTGGGGATCTAATGGAACAGTTAATTATTTGAAAGAAGCACAAGACATGATTACAAAAGGTATTAAAGCTAGTAATGTTACAAATAATAACCGACTAAATTTAGGAGATTGGGATTCTAAAAGTTCACTTGATACGAGACCATCTGATTGGATGATGTCACACCTTAGAGCATTTTATGAATTTACAGGTGATAAAACTTGGCTTACTGTTATTAATAATTTGTACGATGTTTATACGCAATTTAGTAATAAGTACTCTCCAAATACAGGACTTATTTCAGATTTCGTTGTAAAAAACCCACCACAACCCGCACCTAAAGACTTCTTAGATGAGTCAGAATATACAAATGCATATTATTATAATGCTAGTCGAGTACCTTTAAGAATTGTAATGGACTATGCGATGTACGGCGAGAAGCGAAGTAAAGTCATTTCTGATAAAGTCTCTTCATGGATTCAAAATAAAACGAATGGAAATCCTTCTAAAATTGTGGATGGTTATCAATTAAATGGATCCAATATTGGTAGTTATCCAACTGCTGTATTTGTTTCACCGTTTATTGCTGCAAGTATAACGAGTAGCAATAATCAAAAGTGGGTAAATAGTGGTTGGGATTGGATGAAGAATAAGAGAGAAAGTTATTTTAGTGATAGTTATAATTTATTAACTATGTTATTTATTACAGGAAATTGGTGGAAGCCTGCACCTGATGATAAAAAAACACAAAATCTAATAAATGATGCAATTTATGAAGGATACGATAATTAATTAAATTTGAGAATGGTTACTGAAGAAAGGAATTAGCATTCGCTAGTTCCTTTTTAATGTTTTGTAAAACATTATCCATTCTAAAATTCGCATAGATATACTTGCTTTTTTCATATACATAGTTATTGATGACTCTATGTTTTTATGAAGGGAGAGTATTTCTTGGAAAAAGTATTATTTTTCGGAGACCCAGGTATTGATGACTCATTTGCCATTATGTATGGTTTACTGCATCCCGAAATTGAAATTGTCGGTATTGTAACCGGATACGGAAATGTTGAGCATATACATGCTGCACATAATGCAGCGTATATTTTACAGTTAGCAAATAGACAAGACATTCCTGTCATTAGTGGTGCAACAAAACCACTGACAGAAGAAATCACTACGTACTATCCTGAAATTCACGGAGCAGAAGGATTAGGGCCCATCCATGTTCCAGGAAATATATTATCTATTCCAATATATAATTTCGGCAGTATTGCTGCGATTCTTATAAAGTACGGAAAAGATTTAACGATTGTTGATGTAGGAAGATCTACCTCGTTAGCAATTGCTTTTAATTTATGGAATGATTTAATGCTAAATGTAAAAGGAATCTATTTCATGGGTGGTGTTTTTTTAGAAGTAGGAAAGGTTACGCCATTAGCAGAGGCAAACGTGTATGGAGATCCGATAGCAAGTAAAATTGTTTTCCATCAAGCAAAGAATTTATTAATATTCCCTTTAAATGTAACAAACAAAGCTGTGTTAACACCAAATGTATTTAACTATATTCAAGCTAATGCAAAGAATCCATTTCATATGATAATGAAACCAATGTATGACTACTATCTATCCGCATACCAAAAACTTAATCCATCTATGGAAGGACCTTTGCTACATGATGTGGTTGCAATAAGTGGATTAGTAAATCCAAGTTTTTTTGAATTTGTGCATCGTACAGTAAATGTAGATACATACGGAGATACGAAAGGACAAACATTTGCTGATTTTCGCCCTAACTCTAAATCTGAAGGAGCCCGTATAGCTTTAGAAATAGATGCAGAAAAATTCATTCAAGATTTTATAAAAATTATGTTATAAGTTGCTGTCGAAAAAGGGAATTATTTCAATGCGTTGAATATAAAAATACATCCTCTAGATAAAGGAGCTTACAATATTGAATGTCCAGTTAAAGGTTGTTACGAGAGACAATTGGGAAGATGCATTAAAGTTACAAGTTAAAGAAGATCAAAGAAAATTTGTCCCCGCTGTAGCAGTTTCACTTGCTAAAGTATACATAAAACCAGATGGTGACAATGTAGAGTACATACCATTCGCTATATACGATGGTGACCTTATGGTTGGTTTTGTTATGCATGCTGTTGTAATAGAGACATCGGATATGTATTGGATTAACGGATTTATTATTGATCAATCGCAACAAGGTAATGGTTATGGAAAAGCAGCATTACAAGAAAGTATTAATATAATAAAAAATACGTTTAAGGCGTGTAAAGAAATTAGATTAACCGTACATAAAGATAATATCTCTGCAAAGAAATTATATGAACGATATGGTTTCATATCATTAGGACAGGAGTATGATGGTGAGCAAGTATATCGTTTATTTGTTTAACTATTAGGAAGTAAAGGTGTGAAATGAAATATGCAATTTACTGAAGTGAAAATTGAAGTGTTCATTCCTGAAGAATATATTGAAACATTAAGGGATGAATTAAATAAAATTGGAGCATGTAAAACGGGCGAATATGACCATTGTCTTTCCTATAGTTCAGTGAAAGGATATTGGAGACCTTTAGAAGAGGCATCTCCTTTTAATGGAGAAATTGGTCAAATATGCGAAGGACAAGAATGTAAAGTTGAAATAAAGTGTAAACGAGAACTTGTAAAAGATGTTCTTGAAGTTATTAATGATATTCATCCGTATGAAACACCTATGATTTATATTATACCAATACTAAATGACTATTTTGAGAAACTATACATTAAATAACTAGGAGGAATATCAATTGAAAAGTAAATTTCATCATATTGTACGAGCAGTCATGATAAAAGATGAAAAATTATTAGTTGCTGAATATATCGGCCATCATTATTTTTTACCTGGTGGCCATGTTGAAATTGGAGAATCAGCAGAGAATGCATTAAAAAGAGAGTTAAGAGAAGAACTTGGAGTAAACTGTAGTATACAACAATTTTTAGGCGTCATAGAAAATCAATGGCAAGATAAAGAAGTTCTTCATCATGAAATTAACCACATTTTTGAAGTAGAGTCACAAGATTTACATACGGACTTAACACCGAAATCTAGCGAGTCTCATTTAGCATTTCACTGGATAGCTTATAATAAAGAAGCCTTAAATCATTATGAAATCATGCCAATGCCTTTAGTAAAGGAATTACTAGAAAGTAAGTTAAATGATGAACTCCTAAATTGTTGGATTAGTAATTTTTAAATCACTTTATTTATAGTAAATACGTCCATCGAATGAATATAAAGAAAATAGGCTGAAAAACAAGGTACATCACCTAGTGTAAGTTCATATTTTGTTGATGTACGCATTTAGTCTATAGTCTTGTTTCTACTTTGTTTAAAAGAATTTATTAACTTTAATATTTGGACGGAATTTACATTTATAAATGGAGGGTTTCATAATGAATCAGTTTCAACAAGAACTACAATCATTAAACCTTAATGATTATCAAACTGGCAATGTTGTGTATTGGGATCAACAACAAAGTCAATATCCATACTATTACATTCAAGACGATGCACGTCGTTGCGGCGGATGTGGCGGTTGTGGTGGACGTTGCGGTGGATGTGGCGGTAGATGTGGTGGTTGTGCAGGTCGTTGCGGCGGATGTATAGGATGCGCAGGATGTTTCAGTTGCTTTAATTGCTGGAACTGGTGGATTATTTAAGTATAGAAAATCCAAGTTATTTTATATGAAAGAAAGGTGTAAAAACTATTTTGCACTTTTCTTTCATGCTGTAATTTTGATGTGTATTAAGGGGGATTTATTTGTATACATATGATAAGTTGATTTCTTGGGTAGAGGATATAAAAGAAAAAAATCATAGTTCTGCTACAGCACTTTGTATTATAAAAGATAATAAAATCGTACTAGAGCATTATAGTGGTTATCACTCAAATACATCTACAACCAAGAGATTAACAGCATCTTCACAATTTAACGTTGCTTCTGCTAGAAAAAGTTATTTAGGATTAATGATAGCGTATGCGCTTTATGAGGGGAAAATAAACTCTATTGATGATGAAGCGATAAAATATTTTAAAGACTTTGATCCTGCATTGCTTAGTAAAACGACGATAAGACATTTAGTAACACATTCGCACGGATTAGAAGAAACGAATGACAGGACAATTTTTCGTGAATTTGCACCGGGACAATCATGGGCGTATAGAGATATTAATGTAAGAATGATGACACGTCTTATTTATCAGCTATATAACAAAAGTTTTCCTGAATTGTTAAAGGAGCGTGTGTTTAAACCTGCTAATTTTCAAGAAACAGGTTGGAGAGTTCAGCGAGATGAAAATTTAGTTGACGTTGTTAATAATCCAAATGAAGACGCAATTAGTGAAATTGGTACGGTAGATGACGGTACTGAAAAAAATTTGTTTGTCTCAGCTAGAGAATTTGCGCAGTGGGGCAATCTTCATTTAAATCAAGGTGGGATAGATGGTAAACAAATTGTTCCAAAAGAAGTTATAAAAATCGCTACGAGTTTGCAGAGTCCAACATATATAAACAAAGAGCTACCACAAAATGGATTGTTTTGGTTCATCCAAAATGAGCCTGCGCAATTAAGCGAACTTGGTGAACGTGTTCCAAAAGGGTCGTATCAAATATTAGGGATTACTGGACCGACCATTTTAGTAATACCTGAATATAATGTAGTTGTTGCAAAAATGTATAATAAAAGATATAACTACGGTGGTGATAATTACTTATATTATTTACGTGAATTTAGTAATTTAGTCGCTGATACATTTAGTAACGGTAATAGGGCATAATTACTCCTATAACAAAAAGGAGTGATTGAAAATGAAAGATAAAGTGAACAAAAATAAAAAGCAAAATATAAAAGATGTAAATACAGAGCAAAATGCAATTTATAGCGATCCTAAAGATGCAGCTAATATGCAAACTGTACCGCAGCCGAAAGATTTTGATGAAATCGAATATTAATTTTTCATCCGACTATATGATGAATGAAAAATACGTCTTAAGTCTCATAACATTTAAGAAATTATTTGATAACATATATACATAAGCATTTGAAAATGTCTTATCTTAACAAAGCTTTCTTTAGAAATATCTGATATAACCTGCAAAAGGCACTTCTTTATGAAGTGTCTTTTTGTGTATATGAACTTAATTACCATTTTCCGTACAGTATCTTGCAATTTATGATGGATATACTAACTGTGAAAATTCATGTCAAGATAAAAGAAGGGGACAGTTAGTATGAAACAAACTTCTATAAATCCGTTACTAATTGTTCTAGGTACAATCATTGTTCAAATTGGCCTTGGAACAATTTATACATGGAGTTTATTTAATCAACCCCTTGTAAGTAAGTTTGGATGGAATCTTAATTCAGTAGCGATAACTTTCTCCATAACTAGTTTTTCTTTATCATTCTCAACTTTATTTGCAGCCAAGTTGCAGAAAAAATTAGGACTTCGAAAACTTATTGCTACTGCAGGAATTGTTTTAGGACTCGGCTTAATACTTAGTTCACAAGTTTCTTCTTTACCACTATTATATTTATTAGCTGGTGTCGTTGTTGGTTATGCGGATGGAACAGCTTATATTACATCACTATCTAATTTAATTAAATGGTTTCCAAATCGGAAAGGGCTTATTTCAGGTATATCTGTATCAGCGTATGGAATGGGCAGCTTAATCTTTAGATATATAAACGGAAATCTTATCGATAACCTTGGTGTATCACAAGCATTCTTATATTGGGGTATTATCGTGTTACTTTTAGTGTTAATCGGATCGTTCTTCTTACGTGAGGCAATTGTAAGTAATGCTGTAACTGAAACATTACACAATGACTATACTCCGCGTGAAATGATGCGAACGAAACAAGTATATCTGCTATTTTTTATGTTATTCACCTCGTGTATGGGTGGTTTGTATTTAATCAGTATGGTAAAAGATATCGGCGTACAACTTGTTGGACTTAGCGCAGCATCCGCTGCAAACGCCGTTGCTATGATTGCAATCTTTAATACAGTAGGTAGAATCATTCTTGGGACGTTATCAGATAAAATCGGGCGAATGAAAATTGTCTCTGCAACGTTTATTATTATAGGTTTGTCAGTCTTTACTTTAAGTTTTATTCCGCTAAATTACGGGATCTATTTTGCTTGTGTAGCAAGTGTCGCCTTTTGCTTCGGCGGTAATATAACTATATTCCCAGCTATTGTCGGAGATTTCTTTGGATTAAAAAACCATAGTACAAATTACGGGATTGTCTACCAAGGTTTCGGATTTGGTGCGCTTGCAGGATCATTTATTGGAGCGATACTCGGGGGATTTCAACCAACTTTCATTATAATCGGTGTTTTAAGTGTTATTTCCTTCATTATTTCAATATTAATCCGTCCACCAAATGTAGAAAAGAAAAAGGAACTAAAACATTTACATCGGAAAGTAGCTTAATTTTAAAAAGAGTCCTCATACTAGGGCTCTTTTTTATTCCATTAACTTTGCTTCTTTACTAACTCATTAAAGACAGGACAATATCATTTTAAAATTGAATAGATAAGTAAAAAGGAGCGTGACACTTAAAATGAAAATAGTACAGCAGTGGGTACAAGAAGATAGTGATTACATAAGAGAGAAAGTAATTGAATACAATCAAAAATATCTTGCAGGTGAAGAAAAAACACCTTCAGAAAAGGTTAGTTTCATAGTAAGAAATGAAAAAGAAGAAATAGTAGGTGGGGTAACAGCAATAACTTTTTGGCACCATATACACGTTGACTTTCTATGGGTTTCTGAAGAATATAGGCATGAAGGTTACGGAAGCAAGTTAATAAAGCTTATTGAAGAGTTTGCAATTGAAAAAGAGTGCAGGTTAATCAACTTAGATACTTTTAGTTTTCAGGCACCTGATTTTTATAAGAAGCATGGATATAAAGTAATCGGAGTAAGTGAAGATCATCCGAAAGGACATAATCATTATTATTTAGAAAAACGGCTAAAAAGTATATAGAATTTGTTAACATTAGTATTTGGAATAAACATGCAATAAGGGCGAGGTTATTATTAATTTCAGTATTAATTGAATCAATTTTTATTCTAAAACTGCAAGAACGTACTTTGGATAATCTTCCTAAGGTACGTTCTTTTTTTATATCAGTAGCCTATTCTTATTAATTCCACCAATACTGGTAAAGGCAAGACTTAACTAACTTATATATATTAAAAGGAGTTAATGGTAAAATGAATAGAAGACAGAAAATTCCTTTTATTAAAAATAGAGGAGGTACATATGAAAAAAGTAAATGTTACATATGCACTTTTATACGATAAAACAAACGAAAAGATCTTAATGGTAAAAAACAAAGGGGAAAATGGTTCTTATTATACATTACCAGGTGGCGCAGTTAAATTAGGAGAAACGTTAGAAGAAGCAGTAATTCGAGAAGTAAAAGAAGAAACAGGGTTACATATAAATGTAAACGGGATTTGTTCTATCAGCGAAGCCTTTTTTGAGGAAAGAGATCATCATGCAATTTTCTTTAATTTTCTAGGTGAAATAATTGGCGGAGAGACATATATATCAAGGCCAAAAGAAATTGAAGAGATTACTTGGATGGAATTACATATAGCAGCACCGTATTTACGCATACCAGAACATTTACTAGATTTATTACAAAAGAAAGAAACAGTACCTTATTTTTTTAACGGAACAATCGTTCATCAATCTTCATAAAAATATTATCTCATGTAAGGCGGGGAAAACATGGAGTTTATCGTTAATCACAAACAATTCACTCAAGCACTTTCAGAAGTAAGTAAAGCAATATCAACAAAATCTTTAATTCCTATATTATCTGGTATAAAAATAACTGCAGATCAATCTGGAATTACTTTAATCGCAAGTAACTCGAATATTTTTATCGAAAAATTCATTCCTGTTTCAATTGAAGACGAAAAGATTGCAACTATTTTAAAGGCAGGAACTATTGTTGTACCTGCAAAGTATTTCATTGAAATAATAAAGAAAATGCCAAGTGATATAGCAATAAAAAGTAAGAATGAGCAATTAATTACGATACAATCAGAAGAAATCACATTAAGTTTAAATGGATTTCCTGCAGATGAGTTTCCGAATGTACCGCTTATAGACAATCATGCAGAAATCAAAGTAGAGACAGAGCAATTGATTGAAGTATTTAAACAAACAGTCTTTGCGGTAGCGAAAAATGAATCTAGACCTGTTCTTACTGGGGTGCATATAGAGTTATCTAATAATAAGTTAATTTGTGCTGCAACTGACTCACATAGACTAGCGATACGTGAAACATTGCTTTCCTCAGATGTAAAAGCAAATTGTATTGTACCAAGCGCAACCATTAGTGAACTTCTAAAATTAATGAACAGCAATTCAGAATTCGTATATATCTATCTTTCAGAGAGTCATATTATATTTACGCTCGGAACAACTACATTATATTCAAGACTAATCGAAGGTAAATATCCTAATATTTCTAATCTTATTCCGAACGACTTTAAAACGATTATTAACATAGATAGAAAAAAGATATTACAAGGTGTAGACCGATCAAGTTTATTAGCAAGTGAATGGGCCAATAACAATGTTAACTTAGAAATCATAAACGAATCTACAATTAAAATTTCTTCAAACGCTTCTCAAATTGGGCAAATATCCGAAACGCAACAAATAGATGCGATTCAAGGTGAAAAACAATTAAATATATCTTTCGATGGGCGTTTTATGGTTGATGCTTTAAGAGCAATAAAAGAAGAAACGATTACTTTAAGCTTTGGCGGTTCTATGAGACCGATATTGATTGAAGCAGGAGAGCAATCTGCAGCAGTACATCTTATATCACCAGTAAGAGCTTATTAGGGATAGAGGAAGGGATTACATTATGTACAAGCAGACTTTTGTTTTATGAAATCATAAATTAATACATTATAAGAATGATGTATTAGTATAGCAAACAGTTTACTAAATCCTACATAATATAATTCAATCATAGACAAAGCAGCAATGGTAATCTGAAATACAAAGCAAAATAATAATAACCTAAATATAAAAGCATAGATTAATCGATATGGGGTGAGTACGATGAAGAAAGTAATTGTTTTACTCATTGGTATAGTTTTAATTATTTTTGCTTTTTATCAATACAACAAAAAAGACTATGCAGCTAAAAGTACTAACTTGTATGTAGAAGACTTTAAAGGGGCAAATGATTCAATAAAAATACAATCTGCTATTAATAAAGCAGCGTCTAGTAAAATAAAAACCGTATTGCTTGATGATAAAAAGTATAAAATCACGTCACCAATCACTGTTAAAAAAGGTGTGAAATTATTATTTGGTTATGGATCACAATTTGTGGTTGAGGGAAACTTTAGAGTTCTAGAACTAGAGAAAAACGCATCCATTGAAGGAGCGTATATAGCTATTGACGATCCTAAATTTAACTCTGAAGTTATTTATTTAGACGGTAAAAATAAATATTATAACACTTGGAACAAAACGCAAATAAAAGATATAAATATTATTAATTGGACGGAAACGAATAAAGGTACCGGAATTTCTTTATACTCTGCTGGAAAAGAAAATGAAATTTCGTTTGTTAACTTCGAAAACATTAAAATTGTAGGAATGGAAACCGGACTAAAATTAGTAGCAAAAAAACCGAGCACCGGACAAGCTTGGATAAATGCCAATCGTTTTATGAACTTTTCTTTAGAAGACTGTGTAAAAATGATTTATATGGATAGTCAAGTAACTACGCCAAATGAAATTAGTGGGAATCAATTTACAAATCTTCAAATACAGCCTTCAAATAAAACAAAAAGCATTATACAGGTAAGTGGTCAGCATAATAAATTTCATGGAATGGTGTGGGATTTAAATAAAATAAAACATGAAAACGAACTCATTGAACTAACTGATAAGAGTATGAATACAGTGGTTGAAATGTCCAGTGTACCAGCAAATAGAGTTTTAGATAGTGGGAAATCCAATATTGTGAAATAAGTTTAAATACAGAAAAAAGAGCGAATTCTTTATAAGAGAATTCGCTCTTTTTATATTTTAAAATTAAATTTCCTTCCACCAAGCGAATGAAGGATAATTTGTAGATTTCAACGTAATAGATTCGCCAATTTGAGGCGTTGTAATTTTAACACCTAAACGGTTGGCTTCTTTCGTAACACGTTCTATCGGGTCACTCCATTCGTGTAATGCTAACGTAAAAGCACCCCAGTGAATTGGAAGAAGTAATTCTCCTTTAACATCAATATGAGCTTGTACCGTTTCTTCAGGCAACATATGAATCGCAGACCACCTCGAATCATATTGTCCGCATTCCATCAATGTAAGATCGAATGGACCGTATTTATCACCAATTTCCTTAAAGTGAGGGGCATAACCGCTATCACCACTAAAGAAAATTTTAGTCTCTTGACCAAGAATAAGCCATGAACACCATAATGAACAATTTCTATCTGTCATACCACGTCCAGAGAAATGCCTTGCAGGCGCACATACTAACTTAATATTATCAAACGTAATTTCGTCCCACCAATTATGTTCACTAATTTTACTAGGCGAAACACCCCATTTAATAAGATATTGTGCAACTCCAGTTGGAACATAAAAGTGCTTTGCGCGATCTTTTAACTGCATAATACTTTTGTAATTCAAATGATCATAGTGATTATGAGAAATGATAATCGCATCAATTTCTTGAAGGTCATCACGTTCTAAAGAAAAAGTACCACTATAGCGTTTACTATTAAACAAAGGAAATGGGGAAGAGGCATCTCCAAACATAGGGTCTAATAATAGTTTTTTACCTTCTATTTTCAAAAGAGAAGCAGAATGGCCAAACCATGTAACACTCTCTAACGATTCATTATCTTTATTTGATAAAACGATAGGCAAATCCTTTATAGGACGCAGCTTTGATTTTATTTTAAAGTAATCCGTCATTAAACTTATAATATCTTTCGGTTTAAAACTCATATCAGTATGAATTTGATTTGTATATTTCTTATTCATTCGTTCTCCTTTTTACGATTAACAATTTACGTATGTTGTTATTGTAGCTATTTGTAGTTTAAACTATATTATTTTACCTTTCATCTAAAATGCCTTGTATTTCATAAATCCGTCAAATTCATTATTTGTATCTATAAAGTACAAATCGCACAGCAGCTAAGACAAATATTAAGTACATGTAAATTGTTTTTATTTAGTAAATTCCTTCTTATACGTAACAAAGAACATATGTTTCGTTGTATGTTATAGAAGAAGATAAGTCTCAAATTATTAAAAGGAAGGAGAGGATGTAAGTGCAAATAGAAAGAAAAAAGAACTCAAAATGTAAACTATCAAAATCGGAAATAACGCAGCAATATGCAGAAGGGAAGAGTACTTCAGAAATAGCTACACTTGCTAATGTATCTGCAAGGTATATTCGTATGGTTTTATCAGACAGCAACGTTCCAAGGCGCGCTATAGGGAGTTGGAAGAGAAAGTATGACATAACAGAAAATTATTTTAAAACGTGGTCAAATAACATGGCTTATATTTTAGGGTTTATAGCAGCAGATGGTGTTATACAGAAAGAAAATCAATGTGTCAGTATATCTCAAAAAGAAAGTTATATTTTAGAAAATATAAAAAAAGAACTAAAAACAAACCAGCCACTTTATCAAAACAAAAAAACAGGCGTATACATGCTAAATATTAATAGCAAAACAATAAAAGACGACCTTATGAACATACACGGAATTATGCCATGTAAATCATTTAACATCGAATTTCCTTTTGTACCAGAAGAATATTTGCATCATTTTGTTCGTGGATATTTTGATGGGGATGGTTACGTCAAGTATGAAACTTATACAGTAAGCTTTGTAGGAGGATCATATAACTTTATGAATTCTTTAAATCAGGTACTACAAAATCATAATTTACCAGCCGATTTACTAAATCAAAATAAACATTATCGCGTCATTTTAACCGGAAGAAAACCAATACAACTATTTTCAAAGTGGATTTATAAAGACAAAGATATTTATCTGCATAGAAAATATGAAGAATTTCAGAAAGAAAGTCTAAGTCTAGATCAATTAAAAGATCGAAAGCTAAAAAGAACTCAAGCTGCTGTTAAGCAGAGAAAACAAAATTTCCTTAAGGAATATATGAAAAATAAATGTATCGCTAAAACTTGTTCCATTTTAGAAATAAAGGAACCAACTTTTAAAAGTTGGTTAAAAAATGATAATCAATTTAAAAAAGACTATGAAAGAATTCATTCATTATAAAAATGCAAGAAACCTTAGTATATCTATGCTAAGGTTTTTAATTCGGGATTAAATTTGCGATTATTAGAGGACACTCATTTTCGTTTATAGAACTTAATAAATACATAGATTTTACAATGAATTTATTAGTAAGGGAGGGAATATGAAATGCTCACTAATAATAGTCCGGAGAATATATTACATACAGCTTATGAAGGAAAAAGGCTTTATAACCTTTGTGAACCTCTAATTAAACCAACACTTAAGATCATTGAAGATCATTCAAATCAAATTGAATCTATTTCAAAAAGAAACGACACGTTTAATCATTTATCTAAAGAATCGTATAGTCTGTTACTGTATAGTAGTGTGTTATTAGATTTTGGACAAATAAATTATATTGAAGAAAACTATTAAAAAAAGAAACGACCTTTAAGAAATAAGAAAAGATATTATTATGCTATTCAAGAACAAGAACTAACAGATAAAGAGGCTTTCGTGATGTATGGTAATACGTATTTAGATTTAGGAGAAGTTCAAATTGGTCTTTATGGAAATGCTCGATATTCAACATTAAATTTAATAACAGCAGGTAACGAAACATTTGAAGAATATTTTCAAAACACTAATACTGATATTAATTATAAGAAAAAGCAATTAGTAAAAGGTTACGTAGCAACAGATAGACAAATAGATCTACATTTAAATATAGTTTACGAAAAATTAGGTTTATATCAAAATTCAAAACCTTTTATCCCTGTATTTAAATCAACAGACTTATCTATACTTAACGAATTTGCAAACACAATCAGTAAAGATTTAGTCTTATTGTTTAAAGAAAACGATAAACTTTTAAAAGAATACTTTGTGAGCAGCTACAAATGTAGCAGCTAAACGGATAAATAATTATTAGTAAATAGAGGATAATCTGAAATTAAAATCTAACATATGAAGAAAATGAAATATTTAAAGGGGAGAAGAGCTGTGCAAAAGAAATTTATCAATCCAGAAACAATGCCACCAACTTTTGGATATTCACATGTAGTTGAAGTTAGTAACGCTAAACGAACAATTTACATATCTGGACAAGTAGCGATTAACACTGACGGTCAAATAGTTGGAATTGACGATTTAGCTACACAAACGCGACAAGTATTCGAAAATATTAATAGTGCATTGGAAACTTCGGAATTAAAATTTAATGATGTAGTCAAATTAACATTTTTCTTAACAGATATTTCTCAGATGGCCATTGTTAGAGAGATTCGAGATCAATACATCGATACTAAAAATCCACCAGCAAGTTCAGCTGTCGAAGTTAGAAAGTTAATTAACGATAACTTATTAATTGAAATTGAAGCAATTGCTGTAGCAAACTAATTTTAAAAACTTATTATGAATCATATCCATGCAATTCGTTTAATGCGTTCATTTAAAACGAATTGCATTTTTTATTGTCTTAAATATAATTTATATCTGGAGACATTATCATCAACAACTCATAAAACAACAATAACAAATAAGCACACAATCGATTACACAGAATGAATCCGATGAAAAGGGAAGCGTAACAATCTACACTAACATATAATAAGTTTATTACTTTTATCCAGTTAACATAATATATATTATAGGCAGTTGTAGAAACAAAGTAATATCAGGTATCAAAAACCAAGTAAACTATACTTAATGAGACGAAACAGAGATTTTTAGTGAGATTCACATGAAATCTTATCTAAACAAATTTCTTCAGTTTTTATCGTTTTTATTTGTTATAAATTCATCACAGCAAATCTTAATCAATAATCGCTTAAGATTTAACGAATTAAAAACATTTTTGATTGGCAAGAAATTTTTATACAGAAAAATTATTTCTATACAAAATATAAATTAGTAATTTTATTTTATGTTTTACTTAATGAATTTATTGCTATTTGCACATGTTTTACAACTTTACATTATTTGTTGTTATTTCTGTTATTTAGACTTGACTTTCATTACACTCATTGTTTTTTATTCTAGTTAACATAACGCTTATTTTTAACATAAAAAAATCCTCCTCACCTTCAGGAAGATTTTTTGTTTGCTATTATTTTATTTATATCTTCTAGTAACAATCCCAATTGTAAATGACATTGGAAAAATCTAGATTTAACAAATCTTCCTTACGTATAAAGAAATTAGCAACCCCAGAATCGCCCCACATAATATTTAATGAATCGTCTGTATCGATTTGCAGCAATAATATGTCATGTTGCTGGTATTTTTCTTCCCATTCCCTTGGATCTGTCTGTGTGAAAAATGGATAACCACCAATTTTATGTCCTTGATCCTTACATAAATCATCATACAGTTCGCCTAATTCTGTATTATTTTCTTCATCAACAATTTCTTCCCAATCAATGTTATCACTAAAAATCATTTCAAATCGATAATCTCTTGGTGTTACTGGTTGATATGCCAACTCAAACTTTAGTTTTGCTGCTTTGGGTATGATAAAATTCTCTAAATCTAAAGTGTTTAAATAACTAAAATCAGTAATCACCTTAGTTAAATCCGCTGTGATTGTAGAATGATAAACAATTCGAAAGTCTTTTTGGCTTGTGGGATGATCAAAATCTGCTCCAAAAAGATCTTCTTCAGCACTTATGAAAAACTGTAACATTCCATGTTGAGGCATATGTTCAATGTTTGGTATTTCTTCAAGGTTTAACTGCGCAAGTAACATCATAGGTTGTCCGTTTGAGTCTTTAGGATGCTCTTGATCTATAGGTAAATACGGATATCCACCAAACTTACTTTCAAAAAGCGTTGTCTCTGCTTGCGTTCCAGACACTTTAACATACGGTTTCACACTTTCTTCTAAAATACTACGATACTGTTCTAGTTCTTTCGGAATTTGAAGTTGATACGTATTCTTCACTACATTTGCCTCCCTTTAGTAATGAATTGAAAATGCCTAACTTAATTATATAGCAAGCGATAGCTTAATTGAAAATCGTTAAAAATCCATTTTCACCCTCATTTTTTGCGCGCTTGGTGGACAAAGTAGATTATGTTCTAAAACCTTTTTATTAATAGTTCGAATTAAGTCCGCTGCTTCTGCAGTATTTGTATTTTCTTTTAGTTTTTCTTTTAAATCATCAATTTCTTTTGAAAGCTCAATCCACCTAGGTAAAACATGATTATTTGCTAAAGTTCTATAAAGTTGCTTTTCAGGATTGTAAGAAAGATCTTTATCAAGATTAAGAGGTTTCCCTTTACCAGGTAAATTATCAAAAGCTCCTTTCTGTTCTGCTTGTTTAACGATAGAACTAATATGATCCTCATACGTATAAGACCAAACTTTCTCATCTTTTACTAAAATCTCTTGTTTTTTTAGTTTTTTATCTAGTTCTTCTTGATTCATAGATTCTCTCTCCTTTTTATTTTCTAATGTCGTTTTTGTAAATTCTAATGCCCTTAATCCATCGAATAGCTTTTCTCGCCACCATACGCTATCATGTCCGCCTTGAAACTCTTCGTAAGTGGTTTGGGCGTTTCTTTTCTTCTAAAGCTTTATATAGCAGTCTATTAGCCGTTAAAAGAGGTTCGTTTTCGAGTTCACCTACTGCTATGTAAGAATGTAGATGAGTCGCATTAGAATATATTGATGAAATTTGATTTTCAATCCAAGGAATTGTATTTTCATAATTATCCTTTTTCCAATGTACGGATCCAGACAGTGACAACACATTTCCGAAAATATGTGGATTTTGAAGTGCTGCATAAAAAGCTGCTAAGCCACCAAGACTGAAACCAGCAATTGTTATATGATTCTTTTCTTGATAAACGTGATACTTAGCTTGAATCCACGGAAGTAATTCCTTCGTTAAAAATGCATTCATTTTATCGTTATAAGTTAGCTCTTCTAATCGATCGACAGGATCTATAGCAACAGCAATATACGATGGGATTTCTTTTTCGTAAATTAAATAATTAAGTGTTTTTGTGATTGAAAGGTCATTAATGAATGAATTCCCATCAAATACAATGAGAAGTTCTTGAAGATGTGAAGTGTGAGAATAATCATGAGGCGTATAAATATGAATTTTGCGTGTGTTATTTAAAATCGAACTATAAAAAGAATATGTTTCAATCTTTCCGGATGGATAATCATTTGAAGGAAAACGACTGCTATATTGCACCTCCATTCCTATGTTTAACACAGACGCTTTATTGGTACCTTCTCCAAATGTATTTCGATTAAATTGGTCTATTTCGTACTGTTCACTACGCTTTATCCAATCATTTTCGAAAACATCGTTTACTGAAAAATAGTACGTTGAAATAAAACTCTTATCCGTCCTAAACGTTACATACCAAATATCTGTCTGTAACAATCGTTGTAATTGATTTACAGACAAATCCCAACCAGGAAAACTACCGAATACATAAACGTTTTCAGTGTTTTGATCCCCTAACCATATATACGTTATAAGCTTATACTGATTATCTGCAGGGCATTGTTCTATTAGTGGCGTGTGATTTGACTTTATTTCATGCAAAAAAGTATAAAGAGCTTTTTTGTTTCCATTCTTTAATTAATTTTTAAGCTTCTCTAACTTAGGACTGATTATTGTAGTCACCTCTCCTCCTTTGTAGTATTCTATATGTAGTTTTTTTCATTAGAATCCCTATATAAAAGTAGTCGTAAGTTATTTGTTTAGCGAAGTTATTTATTAGAAAAATAATCAATTGCCTGAATAGAAAGTTCTAATGATTTTATTCTTCTTTCTAAAAGCGTTCTTTGAGGACTCCCAAGCTTTGACTTAACGTAAATCTTTTCAATTGATGGAAGCAAACCAATTAGAACATTACGAGCTTCTGCTAAATCTTCCTGAGTATAATGATGAGTTTCTTGCTTCCAAACACTTTCTAACATAGCTAAGCCGATACTAGCTGCTTTGAGTCTTTTTTTCACTAAAGTAGTATTTGATCCTTTTTGAGTCATCTGTGATAAGGCATTTTCAAGTTTACTAATTGTTGACTGTAAAGATTTTATTGATTCTACTTTATCTATATTTGATACGTTTTTCATGTTAATGTTATCCCTTCTACGTTGCTAACTTGTTTTGTTTAATGTTTAATGAAATCCTTAAAAGCTTGATTTCACTCGAAATATTTTAACATAAATAACTAACTGTATTCGAGTTGGACAATAACTTAAAGTAAAACAGCTATTCCTCTCTCCTCCCCTGTATCATTCTATTATATGTACTTCTTTCTTCTCATTAGAATTCCTATATAAACTAGTTGTTAATATTGAATGTTTTATGAACAAAAAAACGTACAAGTAATGTAACCTGTACGTTTTCGCTTTTATTCAGTAAGGTAATAAAGTAATAGCTTCCTTGTCTTCTCATAACTTATGAAATCTCTATACAAAATGGGATAATTCACAATTTCTGTTTCTAGAAAACGATATTGCGGAAACCACTCGAAAAACGATTTTCTTAACCACTTTATTTGTTGAAACGTAATGTTCTGTTCGTTTCCATTTAGTACAGAATTTAAAGTAGCTGCTGTATGCATCCAATAATGATTAAAATCAGCGTTTATACAGTCATCTTCGGTAAATTTACTTTTTAAGTCTCGCTGCAATTTTGCTGTAGCACGATAAGGAAACGATTTATGAAGTGGACTATGCATTTTCTGCAATTCCTTAAAAATAATTTGTTTTCCTAACTTCAACTTTCTCCTCCTTTATTTCTCTATCCAATTTAATAAGTTTTCATAATGATATTGAGCATCGATATACCCAAGATTATATAGATTAACGAGCTTTTCCTTATTTCTTTCTATTCCGCTTATAGGAAGCTGTACACTTGGTTGAATTACATAAAAATTATCTTTTTGTTCTTCTCGATTCATATAAGATATCGTCTCATTATAAAAACGATAATGGTCTACTAAATTCTCTGCGATTTTCGGATATTTTCTATATAAAATTTTAGCCAGGCCTGAAAATTTATTTCGCTGCTTCTCATATCCTTCTGGCTTTGTCATAATGACAACGTTCTTTTCATAACCATCCTTTTGGGCTTTCAAAACTGGTATAGGGTCTATAATCCCTCCATCTAATAATTTTCGATTATTATATTCTACAGCAGGTGCTATAAACGGTACAGAGCTTGAGGCGCGAATGATTTTTAAAATATCATTTCCGTGTTCTGCTTTATTATAATAAATGGCTTGTCCTGATTCGCAATCAGTCGTCCCTATGACAAACTGTTCATTACATTTTAAGAAAGTTTGAAAATCAAATGGTACAATTTTATTAGGTACTTCATCAAATAAAAAATCCATTCCGAATAATTCGCGTTTTCGAATCAAATTTCGATAAGATATATAACGGTGATCTGCTACTAGCTCTGTATTTACTTTCTTATTTCTCCCTTTTTGACGTGATAAATAAGTTGCTCCCATACAGGCTCCAGCTGATACGCCGACTACATACGGAAAGAATAAGTTCTTTTCCATGAAATATTCGAGTACACCTGCAGTATATAAACCTTTCATTCCTCCGCCTTCTAATACTAAACCTATATTCTTCATGCTATATCCCTCTGCTTCTTTTTTCTTAATTTCATATTAGCATAAGATTTTAAGATGAGGTTATATAAACTAATTACAACAATAACCAGAAACTACTAAAGTAATGTCATAATATCTTTGTGAGTAACATGTTACAATATAAGTAATTCATTCCACATATATTAAAGGAGGAATTTAATATGGGTTTATTTAGCGGTATTTTAGGAAATGCATCAAATACGAGTTCTGAAAGTGTAGAACGTGATTTAGAGAAGATTATGCTAGACGATGAAAAAGTAGAGCATGCTTATAAATTAATTCGTGATTTAATCGTATTTACAAATCGTCGTCTTATTTTAGTAGATAAACAAGGAGTAACTGGCAAAAAAACAGAATACCATTCTATTCCTTATAAAAGTATTACACAATATAGCATCGAAACGGCTGGGCATTTTGATTTAGATGCAGAACTTAAAATTTGGGTGTCTAGTATGGAGGATCCAATTACGAAAGAATTTAAAGGTGACGATAGTATTTTAAGCATTCAAAAAGCGTTAGTAACCTTTACGACAAAGTAGTGGTTTTTGTATTTTTATTCATTTTTAAAATTACTAACCCGAGTATTTTGGAAGAACATACATTATTTTTGTATTTTTAATCTAAAATAACATAAAAAGGTAAAGCGTATTTTATATGCTTTACCTTTCTTTTTTGTAATAAATAAGTGTAGTTTCATCATTTAATTTCTTTATAACTTCTGTTCTTTTATACTCCATCTTTTCATACAAAAAACAATTTTTCTCTTCTTCTAAAATAGTAGCAAGTTCCCAGCTCGTTGCTTCAGGAAACATTTCCTCAATTAATGTAAGTACCTTTTGGGCAATTCCTTTTCCTTGATAACTCGGGTGAATAAACATTGGACTGATCCAAAATTTAGAGGGTGTTTCTTTTTGTGAAATGCATATCGCTCCAACAAGATTCATTGCCACTATTATTTTATAGAAGCCACCGTCTACATGATTTATTCTACAAATAGTTTTTTCGATAGTTTCATTTGCTGGATTTGTTTCATAGTCTTTATATTTATGTGATAAAGGGCTAAATGAGTCTATTTGCATTTGAAATATAACTTCTGCATCACTTTCTGTCGCCTTCTCTAATGTAATCTCCATGTTACCAATTAAGTCGCTTTCTTAACGAGGTAATATGAGCGGTATGATGACGACCATGCCATGCATATAGTCCTATTGCAACAGCAAGTTTTGTTTCACCAGTTTCAGGATGGTTAAATGTCTTTTCTAAATCTTCAATTTCTAGAGAATATAAAAGGTTAACCCATCTTTTATGTAATGAATCTAGCATTACTAGTGAAACATCTACCGGTAATTTTGAATCGGGTAACTCTGCCCACTTCTCTTCTTTATACGGCTTAATAGTTGGATTCTTTTCTGTCAGTGCTAATTTAAAGCGTATGTAGCTATTCATATGGCTATCAACAACGTGATGAACAACTTGACGGACAGTCCACCCTCCAACGCGATATGGTGTATCTAACTGCTTCTGATCTAAATCTTTAATTGCCTTTGTTAGTTCATGAGGTAAATCTTCAATTTCTTGAATCCATGTATCAATCATTTCTTCAGTTATAGGACGTTTGTATGTAAATTGGCCAATTGGATAACGTAAATCATTCATGAATAAGTCCTCCTTATTATAAGCGCGAAGTATTTCTCCAAATATAGTGTACAAACTTCACATGTTCTCCATTTAATTCTACAGATGTTATATCTGATTCGTTTTGATAAGAAGAAAATCCGCTTTTTTCTAGTACAATTTGTGATGCGAGATTATTAGTAGTTGTTTTAGCATGAACTTCAGTAATTTCATTCTTTTTCGCTACATCTAAAATTAATTTTACGGCTGCTGTAGCAACTCCTTTTTTAGTAAATTTTTCTCCGACCCGATACCCTAGAGAACTAATTCGAGTTTCCGTATCTATATCTACTAAATTAATTCGCCCTACAATTTCTTTTTCTTCATTACGAATTAAATAAAAATAAGAATCTCCATCTGCTTGTTCTATTAATAAATCGTCTAGTAGTTTTTGGAAATATTCAAATTCAAAATATTTTGAGCCACGATTTGGTACCATTGTTTCAAAAAAATATTTATTCGTAAGTTCAAACGTAAATAAATCCTTAGCATCTTGTTTCTTTAGTTGCTCTATGTATATTTCCATCCCGTATTCTCCTTCTAGATTTACTAACTGTTATACATTCTTTTTTAATCAATTATATTCCTGCTATTACTTTCGATTAAGTAATACAGATAGTAGCACTTTCGGATGAAAAAGATGAAATGGACTACGAATTAAATTCATCACTCGTACTAACCGAATATAAACATCAGAATTACTTGCGGATAGTCGATATATTTGTTTCGTATACCATAGCTGAAATTTTTGTTTTGTAGTTAATTCTCTCTTTAGTTGCGGATGACGTGATATTTCCGTTGTTGTCATATCCCATGGGGTTTCTATTATATTAGCTGCCTTTTTATAAAATTGTTGTGTAAATGTTTTATCAAGTTGTTTTCTACCTTGCAGAAGTAATTGCAACTGGTGAGCCTCCATAGCAGCAACTGATACGCCTTGGCCGAAAACGGGATCAAAACGACATTGCGCATCTCCAACAACTAATAAGCCTTCTGGTACATTATTCACTAAATCAAATCGCCGGCGTACTTGATAGGGAATTTTGTATGTCTTTATATCAGTAATTCCCTCAGCCTTGTTTAGGAAGTCTGTAACATTAGAAATTGATAGGTTTTCAGCAAAATCATAAAACTCATCATCTGTTTGTGGTGCTTTCTCGTTTGCGTATCCACTGAAAGTAACAAAATAACGATTATCTTCTATCGTTTGAATAAGAACGCCATAAGGGTTATCAGGGAAACTCGGAGACATTAGCACATTGCAACAGTCTAATTTCTCATTTTCTTTAAGTTTGAACATTTTCGTTGCGTAAAATAAATCAATACGAACTTTCTCTTCTTGTACTTCAATTTCGTATTCTCGTAACCACTCTATACTTTTTGAGCCAAATCCACTCGCATCAACTACAAGGTCTGCATGAACTTCTTCTTGTATGTCTGTCTCTAAATATTTAACTTTTACTCCACACACTTTGTTAAGCTTTTCATCTACCAATAACCCTTTAACCAATGTTTCATATTTAATAGTAATATTTGAAATCTGATGTATTCGTTTTTGAATATGCCATTCTAGTAAAGGACGACTTTGTTGAATCATATGTACTTCCCCTATGAACGGTTGTTTCCATAGACCGAATTGATGCCATTTCAAATCACGTGTAAAGTTGTTTATAATACTACCCGCTTCTATTAATTCATTCGTAATAGTAGGAAACAATTCTTCAATTGCTTTTTCTCCACCTTTTAATAACACGTGAGGATGATTACTTTGTGGAACTCTTTTTCTTGAAGCTTTTCCATCCCATTTTTCACCGACTTCTAAAATGATTACTTCTTTAAAAAAAGTTGATAATGCTTTTGCTGCAAACTTTCCTGCCATACTTCCACCAATAACGATAGCCTTATTAAACATATTTTCCCCCTTAATAAAAAGAGATCCTGCCTTGTATGAATGAAACAGGATCTTAAACTAATTAACTTCTTTATCATTATACTTAAAATACATCAGTAAATTGCAACGTTAAAATTAAAATACCTAATCCCCATACGTAATACGCGAATACTTTTAAGGAGTGACGTTTTAAATATTGAATCATCCATGAAACGGCTATGTATCCAAAAAACGCTGCTGATAACGTTCCGACAATTAAAGATGTACTAGAAATAGATTCTGCTTTCCCTTGAAAAACGTCTGCAAATTGCAAAATGATAGCTCCAACAATAGCTGGTGTCGACAGTAAAAAAGAAAAGTAAGCAGCAGTTTCACGGTCTAATTTTCTCCATAATGCAGCGACAATTGTCATTCCAGAACGGGAAATGGCTGGAAAAATAGCAGCAGCTTGAAATGAACCGATAATTAATGCGTCTTTATATGTTATGTCACCCATTTTTTTACGACCATTCTTTTGTTTATCTGCCATGTAGAGAAAGAATCCGGTCACTAAAAACTCCCAACCGATCGTGATTCCTGTTTTTGAAATATCTTCAAAGAAGTCTTTAAACAATAAACCAATAACAACTGCAGGTATCGTCCCAACAATAAGTAATAACATGAGCTTTGAAAATGGGTTTTTAATTAAATATATAAATTCTTTTTTGTAATAAATAAACACTGCAAGTAAAGTCCCAATATGCAACATCGTATCTAAAAATAAGCCTGCTTCATCTAATTGAAATAAATGCCTTCCTAAATAAAGATGTCCGGTACTACTGATTGGTAAAAATTCTGTTAAACCTTGAATTATACCTAATATGAAAGCTTCTAACCAATTCATGATGGTCTCCTTTCTCTTTTGCTTGTACCAATATATGAGGGTTAAATTTTCGATATGAAAAAAACTATATTTCTCTATGAATTTACTTTTCGTTTATGGATATATATGTAAAGAGAATTAAGGAGGGTTATTATGTGGAAGCACACAAAATTCGGTAATGTATTACTTTGGATGGGCCCTATCCTTGTATTTTTAGGACTATGTATGACAAATGTTATTTCAGATATTCCTTTCTTTGAGGGAAAACATAAAACGCTTGGTATTGTACTTATATTTATAGGGATATTCTGTTTTATTGTGGCTAATCATTTGAAAAAAGGAGAAAGATATGAAGAATAAATCTAAATAAAAAACAATCCTGGCATATTAGCTAGGATTGTTTTTTATTAATGTTGATTATTTGTAGAATACTTTATCAACGTTATATTTCGCTTTGTATTCATTAATGATATACGTTTCGTAAATTTCTCTTTCTGTTGGATCTTCTACGATACATGCATCAATGCGGTATACTTCATCACGGTGATTTTTAATTGGTGAAACATTATCTTCAAAATGCTTCTTAATACGTTGTCTAATTTTACGAGCTTTACCTACGAAAAGTAGTTCGTCATTAATATTGTAAAACATAAAAATGCCGCCTTTATCTCTAGGGAACAAGTGGAAATCGATAAATCCATTAATTGGAGTAATGATTGGCTCGTCTCCTTTAATAACTTGTTTACGTTCAGTAATTGTAACATCAACTTCAGGGATACTAATTTTAATCAAGTTCATTCACGTCCTCTTTTATTATAAAGATAAATAATAGCATACATATGTAAGAAAAGCTACGTTCATAGGTATATTTCATTTTATAATTCAAATATTATAGGTGTATCATGTAAACTCTTCTTCCAAATCATATGATCACTTGATTCTCCCCAATAATCTTTCAGTACATAACTAGGCTCTCCAAACTTCTTTGTCCATATACTTTGCGCTTTTCTGTATCCACTATCTAAACAGAATTCTGTTATTCCTCTGCTAAGTAACGTAAGAAACATTGTATGTAGCAGTAAACTCCCGATACCCTTTCTTTGATACTCTGGAAGTATAAATACAGTTCCTATTTCATACAAATCCTTAAGTACACCACCTGTACAACTATTAATCAATGTACTTGCTGGACCAACTTCAATTGTTCCAATGATTTTATCGTTATTTGTATCAATCGCTAATAAAAAGTAACGACTTTCTCCGTTACTTTCAAAATCACTTTTCAAATACCGCTTTTTTGAGTTAATTTCATTTTCTATGTCATCCAATAATTGTGACAATCCTTCATTTTTGTATGTATTCGTAATAACGATACGGAAAAATAAATATAGTTCATCTACATCATTCAAATTCGGTCTTCTAACTGCAACGTTAGTCATGAATGCATTCTCCAATCTTCATTATGCCATTGTCAATACAACACTTTACATAATCTATTCATCATTATTCTGCAAAAACCTGCATAAATCCAGCAGTATAGAAAGCTCAGTATAAATATCAATAAAATAATTTTTATATCCATAGTTGTATGAACAGCAGGACCAAGTACCGGAAAGCGGAAAACATCGAGAACGATCATAATACCTATAAGTAGACAAGTTGCTGAAAAAGAAACAATCCAAATTCTTTTCTTTAATTTTAAAAAGGATACCCCTAAGGCTAGACCTAATAAGCCTGTAGTAAAAGGAAAAACAATTAGTTCACTGGGCTCAATAATAAATAATAGAAGAATAGTAAGAATATAAGAAAGTATTCCCTCACGAATAGAATAGAAAATAGCAAAAAAAATCGGTAATGTCGAAAATGGACTAATGAGCAAACCTATACCAGGAATTAAGTTCCCCGCTGCTTGAAACATGGTAGCCAATGCACTCATCAAAGCTGTAAGTACTAATTTATTCGCAAGGGACAATTTCCTTTTATGAACAAAGCTTGTATCATGCTCTATCATCAGTTGATACCAATAACGTACAAACCGATTCATTAAAATACCCCCTAAAGATACCTCATTCATTACTTTCTATATTATTCGTACACATACGGTTTATGAGTTACTTTCTGCAAGTTAATAGATGCTCATACATTGAAGATTTTTAGGGGGATAAGTTAAGTCGTGCGTTTTGGGAACAGAATGAATTCCTTATATTATATTTTTAGACTGATAATTTGTATCGTATTAAGGGATAATTTCAAAAATGGTACCTTTATTAAAATCAGTTACTTTCATAGAACCGTAAACTCCTAAATATAATTTAGTTTGATTCAAATTTGTTCCTAAACTCATATAATAAGCTGCTTGCGTACCAAAATCATAATTGGTTTCAATAGCATGAAAATCAGCATGTTTACCGTCTGTACCTGCTCTAGTATATGCTAAAACACCTTTAACTGGCGGTCGAGAATCTTCTTTCTTAGCAAGGTCAGTAAACACTACGCTACCTGTTAAATTTGGAATTGCATTTCCCATATATGGCTGAACTCCTGTAAGGGAAGTTCCTCCAAACTTATCGGGTCTGGAATCTTGATGAAAATAACTAAGTAGAGGCAGAATACGCCTCGCTGAAGTTTGTATTGTTTCATCATAATAAGTCATTGTTCTTTCATCCAAAGTCTGATTTTCGGAACAATGCCGTATAAAAGAAGTAGGTAAATCCCCTTCCCATCCTCTCCAACCAAAATTGATAAACCCATCTTGATTGGGAGTGAGCCTCATAAAATGCATTTGAACAAGTTCTGTAACCGGTATAGGTTTATATTGAACAAATGAAAAAATAGACTCTACAATATCTTGTCCGACATTTCCGGCGTATTTGATATATTGATTATAAAACCTTTGAAATGAAATGCCGGTTATATTACGTACTCCTTTTGCAATTACTGTAAGTGTTTCTTGTATAGATAAAGGAAGTTCATCGAAGCGTGTAACTACAGGAGGGTTATTTATAAATGTATTTTTACTTACATCGATTTCAATTATTTTACCTGCTATTTCTAAATCATCTTGGCTTAAGTTAAATGGATCATAACCTGATCCGCCATCTCCATTTGTAAAAACAAGTTTTCCAGTCTCAGGTGAAAAGTTTAAACTATTGACTCCGTTATGATTAAAAAATGGTCTTCTTACATTCAGTAATGTTCGTCGCTTTTGAGCTTGACCATTAGGTTGTAAAGTCCATTCTTCCACAGTATCAATGTGATCATATTGCGTATTTCTATTAACCCACTTTAAATTTAATGTTTTAGGGTCACAAGGATTAGGTTTAAATTGTTCAGAAAGTGCACCTGGCCCTTGAGTTCCGGCTACTGAATAATGTAGATAAAATAACCTATTTTGATAAAATTGTGGATGGAACGCAAGTCCTAGCAATCCGCGTTCATCATAACCGCTACTAGAAACACCTTCTTCAAATGTACCTAATTTAATAATTAGGTGACGAATATCTAAAAATATCTTTATAACTCCATTCCCTATGTAAAAAATCTCTCCTAATTGGGTTGCGATAAATAGTCTTTCGGTCGATTCGCCTGGAAGTATTGTTGTTTTCAATACGGTTGGTAAATTTATATTATGAACAATGGGTCGTAAACTAACTTTAACTTTTGTCAATTAACTGTACACCCCTTTTTCTTCTTTTTATAGAAGAATATGATTAGAGTAGTTCTGTTAGTATCAAATAAGTCGTATTCCTTTTTATTACAATTTTGTATATAATATAATTATAAATAATATGGGGGACGAACTATGATAATCGTACTACAAATCATCTTACCACTAATTTTCGCAGTCTATTTATTTACCCCCTATCATAACGGGACGTATGGATCAGCTTCATTCATTTTAGCAGTCATGATAGGAATTTTCGGTTTAGAGAATATTTTTCAATATGCTAGTCTAACAGATCATGCTATTTATCCATATTGGGGAAGTTTGAAGGCTGTTGTTATCGTTTTATCAGTCGTATTTCTATTTAAAAAAGGTGGTTTAACAGGAAAATATTGATTTGTAATGCGTTACATATTTTCTTGTTAAATTGCTTTTATTTTATAAAAGAAGAAATATTTATGTGAAAACAAGAAGGGATGTGTTACATATGTCTATAAATATTATTTCAATAATCTCTATCATAATATGGATTGTGTTAATTACAGAACTTATAAAACCTTCAAAAGAACAGAATGGACGAAAAATAGTAACTTTAGTAACTGCTGGTTCCGTATCAACACTTATTTTGACGGTTTCATTTATTCAAAATATCCCGTTTTGGAATTAATAGTGATATTCATAACAAAAATATGTATAAATAAAAAGATTAGGATTCACTCCTAATCTTTTTATATTTTGAGGTAGCACCATATGCCCAGCAAGCTAAGGTCTTGAAGTAGACCCTAAACAAAATTTTAAATTTTTCTAAAGTTATTTATGTGAATTCAAATCGTTTTCAGGAACATATGTGATCCTTTTATAATTTGAAGTTCTTTTTAAGCTTCTTATATTTTCTGTACGAACGTCTAACAATGTTTAACATAAAATACGGTATTTTAACGGGGAAAGGCAATTTATAAATGAAAGGAAAATAAAAGGTGAAATATGCCTTTTCTAGGTCTCTCCACTTACTATCTTCTTTTGTTTTTAAGAAATCAGATACATCGACTACATATCCCCTTCCTTTTTCCATCATCACATTTTTCCCGTGAACATCACAAGGAGTTAACCCTTGTTCCCTCGCATACTCTAAAGCCTCATTAATATCAAGTATTACTTGCTTAGGAATTTTAATTCCCTTATGAATAGCATCGTATAAGGTAATTTCTTTTAAACGTTTCAATACTATGAAATTTTCTCCTTTATATATAAGCTTTGAATAAGAAGGATGATCTCCAATTCTTCGGTATACTTCTGACTCTTTTTCAATTCCTTCTCCTTCTCGCACGTAAACTTTCACTACCCAATCTTTGTATTCTTTGTGCATGAATACTGCGGCATAATTACCTGTTCCTAAACACTTCCAAAGTCTAGGAATATCTTTAACTACTACAGGCTCGAATTCATCCTCACTTCTTATACTTACCTCTTTTAATAATTCGTCCTTTATCAATCCCACAAAACTATTTATACTCATCATTCCCACTCCGGTTTTGCTAAAAGGGGGCCCACCCACATTTTAACGAAAATATACACTAAGCGAATTTTAGCATAAAACGAGTCATCTTTCTTCTTAAAATAAAAAGCTAACTCGTTTTATTTAAACTGTTGAATACTTAATATCTATTCCGTTATTCATAGCCAAAAACCGTACGATATAAAAATATTTCTAACTATTTTCATTTTTTCAGAGTCAATTGTATAGGGCTTTTCTTAGTACAAGTTCTCTTAGTAAATTACCTATACAAAATCTATATTACTCTATTTTATAATCTAAAACATTGTTTAGAAGTGTAGCAAAGGTTTGTTAATGGTTCCATTCTTGTTCCAATACTATCTTTGTTAGCTAAAACTTTTATTGTTTTAATAGTCTTTTGTTTAATTCCCACAATGCTGTTTTGTTGCTATCCCATTTCAAAAACGTTACTGCTTCCTCAAAGCATAACCATTTATAATTGAAGTGTTCTTTAGATAATGATATGTTTTTTGTAGGGACTTTAACTCCAAAAGAAAATTCTTTTATTACATAAACCTCTTCTCCCCAAAGGAATCCTCCAACTACATCTTCTACTGATAGTGAAGACACCGAATCTAATTGTATATATGGACATTCTCTTGTAATACCAGCCTCTTCAAATGCTTCCCGTTTTGCTGATTCAATAGGAATCTCACCGTCTTCTCCGCCACCAGCTATTCCTTGCCAATAACCATAATCACTTCGGTTAAAAATGGCATATTGAATAGAATCGGCAGTTTTTATATAAGGAAATATCAATACTTGATATGGCGCTCTCATTACTTAACCTCCTCTCGAAAATAAGTTTTAAAGCAATATGAATAAAGAGCCGACATCACAATTCTACATTATTAATGCAGGTTTATAATGTCGGCCCTCTATTTTTAAATAATTTTATTTTTCATAAACATGCTTACTCTTAACAGAGGAAAAACTACTTATTCTCTGTCGAATTTGTTTAGCATGGTTTTTCATAAATGTTAGCAGTACTCCATATTATTCAATTGCGCCAGCAACGTCATAATCATTTAAATCTAATTCAATCGGTTGTCCGAGCGCTAGTTTAGCAAGTTCCGCTCCTAAGTATGGACCAGCTGTTAAACCCGAAGCCCCTAATCCATTCGCAACGAGAATTCCTTCAAAGTTAGGTAGTGGCCCGATAACAGGTAAGAATCCTGGTGTGAATGGTCTGAATCCAACTCTCGTTTCAAGCATTGTAGCATTTTCTAAGCCAGGTGCAACTGCTAATGCCTTATGGAATACTTCATGTAAACCACCTGCTGTTACACGATGATCGAAACCAGTATCATTCTCATGTGTTGCACCAATTACGACATGACCATTGTCAAACGTTAAAATATATTGATCGTTCGGTGGCATAACAACTGGCATATTTTCTGTTGCTGTATTTTCAATTTGCAGATGAACAATTTGTCCTTTTTGGAATGTAACTAAGAAATTAATTCCTAATGGGTTCAAGATTTCATTCGCCCATGCGCCTGCAGTTACAATAACCTTTTCTGCTAAAATTGTTTCATCGTTTACTGTAACTCCAGTAATATGATTTCCTTCACGGACTAATATGGCATCGCCTTTTATAAAAGTTGCACCATGTTTTTTCGCAGCACTTATTAATGCATTGCGTAATAATCTTCCATTCACTCGTGCAGCACCACTAATATGAACAGAACTATATTCGTCTGATAATGCTGGGAATAATTTTTTTGTTTCTTCAGCTGATAAGCGAGTTATTTCACCAATCTCTGGGGCATCTTCACGTCGTTTATAAGCTCGCTCTTCCATTTGATCTAACTTTTTCTCGTCAGTATGTAAACTAATTGCACCTACACGATTATATCCTGTGTCAGTTTCACCGTCTTCTTCTAATTGCTGAATTAACGAAGAATAGTAACGTGCACCGCCTTTAACGATTTTATACCATGCTTTATTACGACGCTGTGATAGCCATGGACATACAATACCTGCTCCTGCATCAGTTGCTTGCCCTAATTGTTGGCGATCCACGATAGTAACATTCGCACCTGCCTTAGCAAGATGATAAGCAGTAGACGCTCCTAAAATTCCAGATCCAACTACAATATACGATTTCATTTCAAACACCTTTTCTCTTTTGCTAATTATATAAATATAAGAACATTCCTTAGTATAATGGAAGGAATGCTTTTTTCAATGCACTCATCACAATTAATTGTTGCAGCATTGTGACTTTCTTAATCATTATTTTTTCTTCTTACGGAATAATTCAATTGTTTTATAGCCTTGTGAAAGGATCTCTATCATTTTCTCTAGACGTTTTTCACGTGTTTTTTCTTGTTTTACAGAAAAAAGATTACGTGCCCAATCTTTCTGATATCCAGGCGTTAAACTTTGATAAAACTTAAGTTCATTCGGGTGATTTGTTAATAATGCTTCAACATCTTTAATTCGATCTGCATAATCGGCAACACATTGACTCATAGCAGATGTTTTCGTTGTTTTTTTCTTTTCACGTTTTAAACCTACAACAGTAAAGACTTCATCCATACTTACCATTCGTGCAAATTTAATATCGCTTTCTCCCACATAACCATCTTCTCCAACGTTTAATGCCGGAAACATCTCATCACGGTGAATAAACGTACTATAACGAGCATTACCTTTTTTCGGATATGCGAAGAATACGTAACCTTTTTCAATTAGTAATTCTTCATTACTAATAATAAAATTCGTTTGTTTCACCATTTCATCAAGCGTTTCTACAAATATAAAGATAGCATCGTGTTCTTTTGAGAATGCAGTTTCTTTACCTGTAAAAATGTCATAATCGCTTGGTTCGTTAATAACGACCATATTTGTATACTTATTAAGTTTCAATTTATCAATAACTGACATAATAATCTTCCTTTACATTCAAAGTTCATTGTACATACTTTTTCGTACTGTTCTAGTGTATTATATGTATTAAGAAAATCAAACTTTAAATCGTATTATTCTGCTGCAAAAGAACATAATTCTTTACTAGATGGGGTGGTTTTATGCCATATGTAATCCGAGATGAAGGGCTAGTTTTACAAGGGGATGATGGAAAAGAACCAATTTTTCATACATATGAAGAAGCTGAGGAAACATTAAAAACATTAACTATACCGTAGTTTCCGAAACATATTAGAAGAAAACCATTTACACCAAAAATAATAAAGATAGCCGCTTCTGAATAAGAACCGGCTATCTTTATTATTCATAACTTAATAGCAAATAAAGTATATAAAAACTCTTTATATTGATCTTCTGTAATTTCACGCTTAGTTTTTTCCCCATGAATAATTTCGGTTAAACTTGTATTCGTTAATGAAATATGGCCAGAGTTCGTCAACTTTACTGCAATTGGTCCTTTATTAAAAATAGACTTCTCATCTTCTATCACTCTTCTTTGAACATCATTTACTACTATCTCATCAATATTATGTTTATAAAAAGCATGACAAACTTTCCATTCTCCATCAGTATCTATTCTTTCTAAAACATAATTTCCTTTACTCGTAGCTTTTTGTCTCACCCGGTACGAACCATTTTTTGAAGAAACAGACTTACCAGTAAAAGGTACAGGAACAAGAGGTACTAACGAAGCTATACCTACATCAATTAAATACTGTACATTATCATAAGTTAAAATAATTGTTATATGGCCATCCTCAAGTGCCCATGCATTTATATCGTTTTTATAAACCGTACCTAATGCCAGTTGTACATCATAGCCACAGTCTCTTAAAAAATAGTAAAAAAGAGTGTTTAATTCGTAGCAAAGTCCACCACGGGAACTAGTTAAAATTTTCTCTCGCAAGTTTTCCGGAGAGATTTGATTCGTATTTCGTGCTATAACATCTAAATTCTCAAATGGTATAGTATGCGCAAACGAAAAGAGTATGGTAGGTAATTCTTCAATCGTTACATCATTACGTTTTTTAAGATTTAATCTTGTGAAAAGCTGATCTTGTAAACTTGTCATATTTAGCACCCCTTAAAAATTTATAAGTTAAAATAATATATGCTGATTGTAAATTTTAAGGGGCACTGTAACAATGTACATTTCATTTAACTGTACCGGTACAAAAATTACGATTCACGAGGTAAATTAATAGAAGGCGTCATTACAAATGTCTTTTCTGTAATTACTTCTTTTTGGGGCAAATCAAAAGCTACGAATATAAATTTAATAGTTTATCTATAGGCAAATTATTAATATCACTTAAATCAACAAAATATTGAAGTTGCCACGTTTGGCTCTTTTTAGCTTGATTGCTAACAGTGGTATCCCAAACAGGATAAATTCTCATTGCCATTTTCCCTGTTTGACTTGGTGTTCTCAATATTTTTTCTTTAAGAAGAATCTCTTTAGGGAAAATAAATTGCCCTAGTTTATTATCAGCAATACACGTGATTACTAATAAATCAGGAGCAGCTTCATAAGAGAAAGCTCTATTTCGCATATTTTCATCTTTCTCCCAAAAAGAAACAAATTGCCCAATTTTATTAGGAGTAACTTTTGATTTTCTAAAACGAATGGTTTTGTTATTTAAGTGGAATAAACATCCGGCATATTCTGCGTTTTGCTTTTCTTCTTTTAGATTCGTAATCATTAAGTTGTTAGGTTTGTAAACTATATTATTTGAATTTTGGATTATATTATTAAAATTGTTCAAAAAAACTCCCCCTTTATTCATCTCTTAGTTTACCACAAACATCAGTTCTTCTATATCGTATATAATTATGAACTAAGTGAAATGGGGGAATTTAGCAGGATATAATTATTACTTTAATGTACTTAGTTTTTCAATTGCTTGTTGTTCAGTTGCTAAGTAAAAAATGTCATTCCCTTTATTACATTCATAAATAAAATCCTTTAAGCTTTTACTAGTATACATAGAGAAATCTCCAACAATAGCAATCTTTACCTTGTAGTTTATAAACTTTTGAAGGATATCACCCGCAAGCCGTGTTTTTAGGTCAAAGAAATCTTCACTTATTAAAGATTTATGAATAATAATATGTTTCGCATCTACCTCATATTGAACTGTTGCCATAGTATCTAATGCAGACTGAACATCCGATATTAATACCTTATCATTTCTAATGACCGCAATATTGATTCCATCGATTACTATTTTCTTTATTTCCATAGTCCCACCCCTTTATAATTTACACAGTATAAGTAAAATTGTTTTACAAAACTTTGTATTAATCATAGATTAAATTAGCCACAGCTATTAAAATCGCCTCTATTTTTTATTACTAATACGGTCAATGAAATTAATGATAGTTTCTCTTTTTTATATTTTCGAATATATATGAGATTACTTTTACTTGTTATAAAAATATTGTGGAGTAACATAACTTAACAAACTATCCAAAGTGTTAATCTCGGCATACGGTTGTATTTTGGTAGTATTCTTGATCTTCTGAGGGTTAAACCACACACCTTTTATATTTACATTTTGAGGACCAGCAATATCCTTTTCTAAGTCATCACCAACAAATAAAGTATTTTCCGGCTGTAAATTTAGCTTATTTAATGCTAGTTCGAATATACGTTTATCAGGTTTACTAAATCCTACTTCTTCAGAAATAATGATTGTTTCAAAATACCTATTTAAATTCGTGTTAAATATTTTAGCTTTTTGCCTCTGAGTTGAGCCATTTGTTATAATTCCAACTTTAAAGTGCTTCTTTATTTGATTTAAGAAATGAATAGTATTTTGGTCTATTGAAAAACATCTAGGGAAATTATTATTCCAAAAATCTTGGATGTAATTGCGTGGCAATCTATACTTCGGCGTGAATTCATCAAGCAATGATTCTAAAACTGTCGTTTTATTACTTATGCCATATTCTCTTTTATCGTATTCTTTGAATTTCTGTAACATGTTGCTTTTAGCCGCACCATCTACATTTTCATAACACTTTTCTAAAACAATTAAAAATAATGCCTCTACTGCTTTATCCCTATCAAGTAATGTATCATCTAAATCAAACAGCATCGCTTTATAACCCATCAAATCATTTCACAACCTTTCTAGCATTATAAAAATCTCTCCAAGTTTGTACCTTTAAACTTTTGGTTTAGCAAGAACATTGTTATGTAGTGATTAACGATTAAATAGAAACTAGATGAAAGAAATCCAAAGTTCTTGGCACACACTCTAGTATTACGGTAGCTTCTTCTATATTGAAATTCCTTTTCCTCTTTTGGTAAAGAAGCAAAAGTATATTTTCGTAAATATTAATCGTACATCAATTCATACGATAAGTTTTTTTAAGCAATTATTTCTCCATATAAAAGTAATATAGCTAATAATACTTTTTGATAGTAAACATCCTATGAAGTTTACTACTGTATCTCCACATAAACTCCAGATTGTACGGCTATAATGACTACCAGAGGTGATATTATGAAAAACTATCATATCCTCGTGGTTGAGGACGATCAAGAAATTCAGGAATTAATTAAACAATTTTTAATGACACAGCATTATACAGTGGTAGTCGCTTCAGATGGACTAGAGGGTATGACACAATTTAATAAGCAATCATTTGATTTAATTCTTCTAGATGTTATGATGCCCAATCTTAATGGGTTTGAAGTTTCTAAAATGATTCGAAGTCAGTCAAACGTACCAATTATTATGCTAACTGCGTTGGAAGAAGAGGAAGATCAAATGAAAGGATTCGATCTTGGGATCGATGATTATATAACAAAACCCTTTTCATTTCATGTTTTGATTAGACGAGTCGAAGCTGTACTTAGAAGAAGTTATGATAAAAATGTAAATAATCATTTGATATTTAAAGAAGTTCGTATCGATGTGGATGCATATAGAGTGTATGTAAATGACGTTGAAATTATATTAACGACAAAAGAGTTTGAAATTCTACAACTACTATTTCAAAATGAGAGAAAAGTACTTACAAGAGAAAATATCGTAGAGAAGGTTTGGGGCTACGATTATTTTGGAGAAACACGAATAATTGATACACATATTAAAAATCTACGTAAAAAATTAGCTATCCCTTATATTAAAACAATAAAGGGTATTGGTTATAAAATTGATGAATAGTATTGTGAAACTTATGAAGATGAAGCAAATCACTTATAAACTCTTTATGACTACATCTCTCATTTTGTTATCCTTTGCAGTATTGATTTATTTAACTTTATACTTCTTTCTCCCTACATTTTATGAGCAATATAAAACAGATCAACTTCAAATAGGGATAAACGAAATCATTGATAAGTCTAAAAATCTTACGTTTCAAGATGCGATACCACTTTTTGATGAATACGCAAAAAAAAATAATGCGATGCTTTACCTTCAAAATAAAGAAGGGGTAATTATTTACTCTCCTTCGTTTTCTTTTATTCAAAGTGGTACGCAAAAAACAGTAGTTACTAAAGCAACACGATTCGAGAATGCAAGTACCCTTAGCAATTCATATAACGTTACGAAACCAATTCAATTCCAAGATGGTAGTTTAACGCTTATAGTCTTTGCTACATTTCAACCGATTGATGAAGCTTCACAGGTTTTAGTACGCTTTCTCCCCTATATTAGTATCATTGTACTCGTAATTGGTATAGGGAGTGCTTATTTTTATTCCAGGTTTATTACAAAGCCACTTATTTATATTAATGAAGGTGCACAAAAGATGGCAAATTTAGATTTCTCCGAAAAAATTGAGGTTCGCTCTACAGATGAGTTAGGAGAATTGTCTAATAGTTTGAATGACATGTCTATTAACTTACAACAAGCTATGTTTGATTTAAAAAAAGCAAATGAACAATTAAAAAATGATATTGAAAAAGAAAGAGAAATAGAAACAAAACGCAGAGAGTTTTTTGCGATTGTAGCACATGAATTAAAGTCCCCTCTTACTGTAATGAAAGGCTACTTAGAAGGGATGATTTACAATATTGGCCCTTATCAAAATCGCGATCAATATTTAAAGAAAAATCATCAAATTATTGAAAGTATGGAACAATTAGTTCGTGAAATTTTAAGCGTATCGAAATTAGAACAACACACCTTCAAACTAAAAGTAGAGGAAGTTAATCCTTCAAAGTTAATAGGTACAATCACAAAAGATCTCGAATTTTTTGCTTCTCAAAAAAGCATCGAAATAATAAAAGAAATTGATTCTGATCTTTCTATTTATACAGATTGTGCTCTTTTAGAAAAAGCATGTAAAAATATTATTCACAATGCGGTTATGTATTCACCACATAATGAAAAAGTCTATATAAAGTTAAGCGAGAATTCTAAACAAGATCAAATCGAAATACAAATTACAAATACAGGTATCAATATTAAAGATGAAGATATACAACAAATTTTCAAACCATTTTATCGTATTGAAAAATCAAGGAATCGAAATACTGGAGGAAGTGGTTTGGGGCTATATATTGTTAAACAAATTCTTGAAACGCTAGATATAAAGTATTCAATAAAAAATATGGAACATAGTGTGCAATTTTGCATAAGGATTCCATTATCTAGACCAAAAACAAACAACCTCCCCTCTTAGTAGGACGAGTTTGTTTGTTTTTGTAGTAACTATAGACTTATCAGGAACTAATAGGCTGGCTTTTCGTTTTAAATGAAACGATATTCTTGTTTACGATTCTTTAATATACAATCATCATAGGCACTCTTCGCAGCCTGAATTTGCTCTTCTTTTGTATTTCGGTGTATTAAAGCATCCTCTACAATTGCAATTTGATTATCAAACATTTCGTGAAAATCTATTTCACAATCCATTGATTTTGTGTATCTGAGAAAGTAATTTTTCAGTTTCAAACCCAATGATATTAAAGTCATCGATTTATTGTATATTAAATAAAAAGTACAATCCTTTCCGATAATTATTCAGTAAGAGTTGTACCCTTGGTATAGATTTATCTGTAATTATTATGAATGGGTTGAAACAAATCCTCGTGGCTAGTTCGAACAACAGAAAAATTATCTACATTTAATTCTTGTTGTACATCAATAATACGCAAGGCATGTTTCAATATAAAAACTCCTTTATGTAACATATTTATGTTATCCATAGCTTTTCTCATTTTTATAATCATAATGTCGCCATCTAGTATTTTTAGAAACTATTTCACTATAAACTTAATAAGTAATATTGTTATAAACTAATAGGACAGACACTATTCGACAGGGCTCTAGGTCTTTTAACAAGTTCTCCTTGGCAATTAGGACATACATTGTTCATTAATTTTGTACACTCCTCACAAAATGTACATTCATGTGTACAAATAAAGGCTAATGATTGCGCCTCAATCTTCTTATTGCATTTCTCGCAATGTTTTCTCATCTCAAGTCCCATTTCAATTCCTCCAATAACATTATTTTCATGATATACTTAAAATTATAAATTTTAAATAATTTTGTTTAAATACAAATTATGAGTTATTTCATCTGGTAAACTTAAAAATTTAATTTATTATACGTATTTTACATTAAATAAAAAGGAGTTATTGAGAATGGATCACATTGACCAAAAAATTATATATATACTGCAAGAAGATGGACGGGTATCTATGACTGAGCTCGGAAAAATGGTTAACTTATCGACACCTGCTGTAAAAGAAAGAGTTAAAAAGTTAGAAGATAAAAGTATAATTACCGCCTATAGGGCAGTTATAAACCCAGAAAAGTTGAATAAGAATGTAACGGCTTTTGTATTGTTTGAATCAAAAAAATGTAAGCAATTCAGGGATTTTTGCAAAGAAAATCCCATGGTTTTTGAGTGCCACAGATTAGCTGGACAATATAGTTATTTGGTGAAAATAATCACTGAATCCGTGCATCAGTTAGAAGAATTTATCGATGATTCTATGGAGTTCGGCTATCCATCAACTTTAATTAACTTATCATCACCAGTTCAATATAGAAGTATTTCTTAATTTGGGATTTCAAGGATTTTTACGTCATGCTGCATATAGCAATTGAACTAACATAAAAAAATATAACGGACAAAACAGGCTATTCTTTCTATACAATAATAGGAAAGAATAGCTTTTTCAATAAATTGAGACCACGCTAAAGAATAATAAGTGTTCACATTTTGAATGTAGTAAATACATTTATGACACTATCCGATTTTGATGTTTTAATATGGTAATGCTTCATCCCTCTTGCTTTTTTATGCTATAAAATATGGTTGTGTTTCACTCTCCAAAGGGTTGAATCCTAGTTTTCAAGAGAGAAAAACGGATGAACTTTAATCCCCTTCTTCTAGTTTGCTACGATGAAATCTAGGTGTGTTTTCCACGCTAAAAAATTGATGCAGCCTCAGAAAGCCCTAACGGGATAGTTTCTTGTCTTTATTAAGTTCATTCTACTTGTTTCATTTGTGTTTCGTATTGAATATATAGTTACTAGAATGAACTGGAATAGATCTAATAAAACATAATAATATTTAAAAAACTTATCTTTTTGTCATAAACAAGTTTTATTATTTTGATGATGAAGTAGTCCCTTCATTTAGCGGATGCAGAACATTCGACTTGAACCTTCCTATATATGTGAAACAATATTTATAGCTCACCTACGGAAGTAAGCATAATTTTTGATTTCAATTTCAAACTTTCAGATTAATTTGGAATTCTTTTATGATAAGCTATATGTAAAGATTAAACATAAAACATAAAGGATGATTCGTATGCAAATAAGACCAAAGGTAAGTGAATATAACTCCTATTATGCAACGTATACCAACTTGGTATCAGACGGAAATATCATACATATTCTAGAACAACAAATGAAGGAAACGAATCTTTTGTTACAGGGAATTTCTAATAGTGAGGGACTTTTCCGGTATGCTCCTACTAAATGGAGTATAAAAGAAGTAATCGGTCATATAGCAGATACAGAACGGATTATGGCGTATCGATTGTTATCAATCGCTCGAGGCGAGACAGCAGAACTTCCAGGCTATAATGATGATATGTATGTTCTTAGAGCTGCTTTTGATAAGCAATCTATGCGAGATCTTCTTGAGAATTTAATAGTTGTTCGCCAATCTACCCTGTATTTACTTAGAAGCTTAGATAAAGAAGCTTGGTCACAAAGAGGAAATGCGAATAATTCTGAAGTTACAGTTCGTGCATTAGCATACATCATTGCTGGTCATGAGCTTCATCATCTTCAAATTATAAAAGAACGTTACCTTGGTTCTGATGTATATCCAGCAACTTAATATTTGAAGAAAAAGATTCCTATTTATGTAGGGCTCTTTTTCAGAATTTATAACGGATTAGCGCTTAGAACCATGGCAATTAAATGTCTTTATTTATAAAATTCACCACATAATATATATGTTATCCCCTCTTATTCTGTACATAATTTTCTTTAGGCTGATATACTATAAACACAATAGTTCTGGAAAGGTGATGATATTATGTATGAACAACAAAATGATAGAGATAGAGATCAAAAAATGATGTTTTCTATGCAAGGAGTTCCCACAAATAAAATTAACATGAATCAATTACCTAAATGGATTAGAATTTTTGGCTATTGCGCGTTTGGTTGGATGATAGTATTTAGTTTAATTATGATTGTAGGTTTAGTTCTGCAATAACTATACGATACATAGGGAAACGGGACATCATTTAGATCATACATCTAGGTAATGTCCCGTTTTTTATGTGTAATTATCCCATGATATAGGTAACCAATTATAATAAAAAGAACTTGTAGGATATTCTACAAGTTCTTTTTCAAATATTATTAAAACGGGAACGACAAACTATTTTAACATTCAGTACAGGGAGACCATTTTGATTATGGCTTGATTTTATTATAAATCAAATATAAGCTTTTGAAAGGTCTAGTTTTTGAAAAATATGTGAATTAAACAGCTACGATGTTTATATTAGATTTCATTTATGACTAACTTCTTCTTACTTAAATACACTGCACGATCTGATTTTTTAGCAACCTCCTGTGAGTGCGTCACAACAATAATGCATTTATTCTCTTTATGTGCAAGTTCTTGAAACAGTTCTATTATATCCATTGCGGTTTCCTCGTCGAGGTTTCCTGTCGGCTCATCTGCAATCAGTAAATCAACATTACAAGATAGTGCTCGAGCAATTGCTACACGCTGTTGTTGCCCGCCACTTAGTTGCAGGACGTTTCGTTTCGCTTCAGCTTCTGAGAGTCCTACCCTCTCTAATAATTCTAATGCTCTTGCTGTTTTATTTTGCACTTTAACACCTGTAATTTCCATTGCTGTTAAGACGTTTTGAAGAGCGGTCATATAGGTAATTAAGTTATAAGATTGGAAAATTACAGATACATTTTGATTACGGTATCGATCCAAACCAATTTTTCTAATATCTTTGCCATTATACAGTACATAACCATTTTTAGGGACATCCAGTCCACAACCTAAGCTCAGAGTTGTGGTTTTACCAGATCCAGATGGTCCTAAAATCGTGTAGAAATGTCCTTTTTGAAAAGAAAAGTTAACATTATCTAGTATCGCTACATTTTTCCCATTACTTTCATAATAATAATCCAAATTTTTAAACTGTAAAATCGTCTCCATATCGAGCCTCCTCATTCATCTTTTAAAAGAATTTGTTTTGGGTTTAAACGTAGAATAGATAATGCCGGAAGAAGCGTTGCTATTATAGCAATAGCTAGTCCAATTCCACCCATTTTTCCTACATCTTCTCCTGTTACACTTACATCAATTTTATCAATTGGATCTTCTTTTTGATTTTGTAGAGTACCGCCGGGTCCAGCCATCATTACAGTACCATGTTGCGAGGTATCTGTTTCTTCGCTTGCAGTAGCAATTTCATTCGAAAGTAAATTATCCCCGATATATTGAGAAACTTTAGCTCCTGTTGTTATGGATAATCCAAATGCTAAAATAGCGACACACACTACTTCTACTACGAATTGCGCCATCAGTTTCCACTTTTTCTCTCCAATAGACAATAGAATTCCCATTTCTTTACGACGCCCTTTAATTGATAGCATAATGATTAATCCTAAAATGATCGCACCTGCAATCGATACAATATAAATAATCATTTGAGAAGTCGAAGAGATATTTTCGATAGGACCAATCATTTGCTTGTACAATGAATCATGCGCATCTAATTTATAATAATTAAAATCAATATTAGATTTTTTTGCTTCTTTTTTAAATGAATCAATATATTGTGGGTCATTCAAGAAATACACGACTTGAACACTACTTATACCTTGGTCTACTTCTAATTTTTTCATAGTTGAATACGGCATATATAGTTTATTAGCTGGATCCATAATAGGAGGAGCCTGTTGACCCATTGCTTGCTCATTTGTTTCGTAAATACCAATAATTTCAACCTCAAGGGTTTCCTTCTTATCCCCTGATTGCACGTTAACTTTGTCTCCTACTTTCAAATTGTTTAATTCCGCTAATCGTTTTTCCATTAAAGCTACATTCTGGTCCTTCATTTGCTCTGTTATTGGCTTTCCATCAATGATTTTACTTTTTCTGTTTTTAAAGCTTTCTTGTAATGCAGTCTTGCGAACTCCCTCAATCATAAAAGAAGCATTCATATCTATTTCTGTACCAGAGCTTGAACCGCCTCGCACAGCCGCCATTCCGGCTTTACCTTTTCCTTCTTCTTCTGAAGCTCCTACTAGTTTAAGTCCATCAGAAATACCAAAAGTGTTAGCTATGTAATTATAGTCTTTTACATACTTGGATTTCGCTAATTGATCTGTTTCTTTTGTATCGAGCTGCGGTGGATTTGGCATTTCTCCAGTTCCCTTAGCTTTTTGACCTAATTTGTCGAAATCAAGACCTAAAGTAACATCTGCACCAAGTTTTTTTCTCGCAGCATCCGCTGCTTTTTTTGACGCATTTTGGATTGTGAAACCTGAAAGAACCAAATTTGTAACAATCAGAAAAACTGCCATCAAAATTAATGATGTTCCTATCCTTTTTTTCATACTGAGAATTGCTCGTTTCATAAAATTCATTTTTTCTTACCTCCTTGATAACTTGTATTCTATATAGGTTATCTAGAGTTTATATGGAGCTAATCGGTAGTTTAACTAGAGATACAAGGAGTTTATGTGTAGTTATTTACCTGTTCCAAAAAAGCTAGAACACAAATTCAAAAACTCAGTCGTTTTTGAATTTCGGTAAGGAGTTAGTCAATTTAAGAGACTTATAGAAAAGAGAGGTTAAGCTTAATTTAATGTATATAATATAAAAAATATATTTATTGTATAATTTCTATACAATAAATATAGAGAACCTATTTGTGAATATTTATTTGAGAATTGTAAGTACCTCATAGAAATTACATCTTTTAATAAGAAAAGAAGCAAGTTAACATTCTTTTATATGGATAAGAATATTAACTTGCTTCTTAAATTTTAGTATAAATTATTTATTGTAAGCTTTATAATATAATATGCAAATTTATCACCTGTTTTTATAATTCAAGCACCTACTATTAGGAAAAGAGAATATTTTATAATTAATTTACAACATAAATTTTGTCCATGTTTTAAACAATATGTATTTTGGAGGAGGTTAATTTGATTTTTTCAAAACTCATTGATCGGTACGCCTTATATGATTTACACAAAAAAAGAAGTGTAGCGTTTCAGTATACTTCCCTATCTAACACTTCATTAAATATAAAGGACATAGAATCTTTTTATAACGTAAAACCATCCTATATTCATTTTGACATTAAGCATTCAAAACAGGAAAAGGAATACATGGTTGGGCAATTCAAATATAAAAGTTCGGTTCAATCCGGTGATTCACGCAACGACTCTGTAACTGGGGAATTATTCTTACATAAAAATGAAAATGCACCTCATGTTATCTTTGTTCACGGTTGGAGAATGGATTCTAACGAACGTGTGAAAAAAATATTCCACGATCATATGACCAGCCTGAAGTGGAATATGTATTATTTCACTCTACCCTATCATTTTGAAAGAAAACCCGATCAATCCTTTTTCAGTGGAGAGTATATGGTAAGTGCAAATATTGAACGAACAGTACAAGCAACTAGACAAGCTGTAGCTGATTTACGAGCTTTGATTAAATGGATTAAAGCAAATAAAAATGGTCCCCTGATTCTAATAGGAATTAGTTTAGGTGGATTTATTACTAACTTAACCTCTCTTGTTGAAGAAGAAATTGATGTGTTAGCATCCATTTTCTATGCAAATCGACTTTCTTATTCAATTTGGAATACAACTCCAGGTAAATTTATTAGAGAAGACTTGGAACATCATGGTGTAACGTATGATGATTTAATAGATTATTGGAAAATCACTGAACCGAGTCAAGCATTACCAAAAGTAAAAAAAGAAAATATTTTATTGATTTCAGGTAAGCACGATCTATATGTGCATTCTGAGGATACAGACTACTTGTGGGAATCTTGGGAAAGGCCTACACGATATATTTATACATGTGGGCATGCCGGGATAGTTCTTAAACGTAAAAAAATTGCAACTGATACAATCAATTTTATTCAAAATCGATTGAACTCCCTGCACTTGTCCAATGACAGGTCTTAAATTGTGAGATTACTAAGTACAAAATCTTATACTTATATTGTTATATTTTTTACTAGTCACCTTTGTAAATCTTAGCCCTAAGCCTTACACGATTGAAAATGAAATAAAATAAATAACTAAGGAACTAATTTACCATGTGGAAAAACATTGGTCAGCATTTTCACCAGTGGTCCCTGTATATGCAATATTACATACAAAAATCTTTATTTATTACGTTATTAATTTAAAAATAAATTATTCATCCATTAATCTATACCATCCGTATTTACATTTATGGATACCCTAATTACATATGAAAAAGAGAGAAGAACATTGGTTAGTTCTTCTCTTTTTGTTTATTTTTAAAATAACTATCTATAAAATTTTGCTTTTTATAATTCTTCATGAGTCTAGAAAAGAAATTTTTCTAATGTACATAATTACAACGACATTAAAACACTTTGCTCTTAAATCCGCTACTTGTATTATTAATTGCATGAAACTCCTTCTTGAGAAAGGTTTTAATTTCCGAATATTCTGTTGACCGTTATAACATATCCAATTTACAATTTAATTGTGGTGTTCTTTCACAATTAAACTACTTCGAATACACTTCATTTATTTGAAAACAATTACAAATAGAGGTGCTAAAATGAAAACTAGAGTAAATCCAGAATTATTACAAGGGTTAGAGATGTTTCCGGATCTCGATTTACGCCCAGAAAATTTGCAATCAATCAGAGAAGGAATAGCTCAAATGAGACCACCTACCGTTGTTGATGACTCCCTTTCTTTAATAGATAAAGTCATTGTTGGGCCTGATGATAATCCGTTACCATTACGAATTTATCGTCCAAAATCAAATCATGAATCTTTACCTGTCTTATTATGGATACATGGTGGAGGTTATATCTTAGGGTCTATAGATGATAACGATGATACTTGTATGAGGTTTGCAAAAGAAGCTAGCTGTGTGGTCGTGTCTGTAGACTACCGCTTAGCACCTGAACACCCTTACCCAGCACCAATTGAGGATTGTTATTCAGCTTTAAAATGGATTGCTGATAATGCAAAGTCATTAAACATTGATTCGAATCGAATTGGAGTTGCAGGAGTAAGCGCTGGCGGTGGACTAACAGCAGCATTATCATTATTAGCACGAGATCGAAAATATCCTTCAATTTGTTTACAAATGCCACTATATCCAATGATTGATGACCGAAATAATACACCTTCAGCGAATGAAATTAAAGAAGGATTTGTTTGGAACCAAAAGGCAAATGAAGCTGGCTGGAAAATGTATTTAGGAGAAATGTATGGAATGGATCAAATCCCTGCATATGCAGCGCCTTCTCGAGCTGAGGATTATAGTGACTTACCGTATACTTACACATTTGTAGGTCAATTAGATCCATTCCGAAGCGAAACATTAACCTATATAAGCAAACTAGCGCAAGCTGGTGTTGATGTCGAGTTTCATTTATATCCAAATGCCTATCACTGGTTTGAAGGGTTAAACCCAAATGCCGATGTATCTATTTATGCTGTGAACGAAATAGTACAAGCAATAAAAACTGGGTTCAAACGAGTATCTAAGGTTGAGGCTTAATCCCATTACAAGAGAAACACTCATAAATAGTATACATTTGTGAGTGTTATTATCATTTAAATATAATAGCCGATTCTCATTTGAAATCGGCTATTAATATGTAAAATCCGCCTAATATATCAAGGTTGAGAAACAGATATAAGATGTTTAGACGATGTATTTATTTCCTCTGCCAATGCTTTTATGTTCATCATGATTTGAAGTATTTCTTCTTTTGTTGTCCTTGGGTTGATAGAGCAAAGTCGAATTACTACTTTTTCTTTTAATTTAGTCGTACTTAGCATAGCAAATCCTCTTTGATTAATTTCTTCCACCAATTTTTTGTTTATTTCATGAATTGTATCTGTAGATGTTAGCTCACATGGAATATAACGAAAAGTAACAATTCCTAATTGGGCAGGTGTTACTACTTCCCAATCTTTTTCTTTCCTTAAAAATTCTTCAACTTGTTCAGCTAGCATAATGCCATGATCAATTGCCTCACGAAAAGCTGTAACTCCGAATGTTTTAAAAGAAAGCCATACCTTTAATGCTCTAAATCTACGAGAAAGTTCAATTCCACGCTCCCCAAAGTTCACTTTTTCTTCTATATTAGTTTCCGTATCCCTAATATACTCTGGGATCATACGAAACGTTTCACTTAAATATTGACTATTTCGAATGAGTACACAACCAACATCATAAGGCTGAAAAAGCCATTTATGCGGATCTAACGTCAAAGAATCAACACGATGAATTCCTCTTAACAACTCTCTTCCTTTTTCGCTGAGAATTGCTGCAGCTCCATAAGCCCCATCCGCGTGTAGCCATATATCTTCATCACCACATACATCAGCCAATTCATCGAGGGAGTCCACCGCTCCGCAATTCGTTGTCCCTGCATTCGCAATAACACAAAATGGTTTTTTCCCTTTTAATCGATCTTCTTTTATTTGCTTTCTTAAAGTACTAACTGAAATTTTTAAATCTTCATCTGTCTCAATTCGGCAAATTTGATGCTGTTTAAAACCTAATACTTTAAGTGCTCGATCTACAGAAAAATGAGTTTGGTTAGAAAAATAAACAATCGCATTTTCGATTTCATTATTCAACTTAACCTGTCTTGCTACAGTAAGTGCAGTCAAATTAGCCATGGAACCGCCACTGACAAATAGTCCTTCAGCTGATTCAGGGAATCCTAGCATTGATTTTAACCAGTTAATTGTCGTTAATTCAATTTGTTCGGCACCTGCACCTACTATCCAAGCTGTAGGAAATACATTAAACCCACTTGCTAAAAAATCTGCTAATACACCAACATAATTATTAGGACCTGGCACAAAAGCCATAAAATGAGGATGATCCACATGAGTAATTTGATTAAACACATTGTTATTAAGAAAATGAAGTAATTCTTTTGGATTAGATCCGTTTTCCGGAATCTTTTCAATTAGCTTGTCTCTAAAAATATTACTATCAATCGTTTCTGAAACTGGTTTACTTTTTAAATGATTCATATGATCAACAATCAAGTCAACCGCTTGATATCCTAACTGACGCATCTCTTCGGCTGATAACTGCAAATTTTTTGTCATTTGGTTTGCTCCTATTCTATTTAAAAAGGCGAGTTCTTGCTCGCCTTTTCATTTTTTATAATTTGTAATCACCAATTGCTTGTACTGGATTTTGAAGAATCATGTTGATTAATCTATAAATGTGATTTAATATTTCCTGTATTTTCTCTGCTTCATATACGGTTTGATCAAATCCAAACTTTATTGTAAGTTTTTCTTCAGGGAAGCACATAATTCCATACTTTACATGTGGCTCATCAACGACTTCGTAATCCGTGATAGCAAAATGTCTGTTTTCATTTGAAGAAAAGATTGCTGGATTAGTTGGATAGTTTTCAAAAACCCAAAGATGGTCAGTCAACTCAGTTTTTAATTCACTTTGCTTTTGTATATCAACAAATGAATAGTATGCATACTCATTACATTTCAATGTCTCTAGTTGTACCTTTTGCAGGAAGTCCACAAAAGATTGCGTTTCTGTCCATGTTAATCGGATAGGCAAAATATTTGTGAACAGACCGAACATATTTTCAATTCCTTCTACTTCGGGAGGTCTGACTGATACTAGATTAGGCAATACTACTTCTCTCGTTCCGTTAAATTTGCCAAGCAATATTCCCCATACAGCTAGTAATGCCGTATTCATAGTTATATTATTTTTAGTTACAAATGTCTGTAACTGATCAGTCAAATCCTTGTCTAATGTTAAATCCGTAAAAGTGAAGTTTAACACTTCACTTTTAGATGGGACTTTCTTTTTAGGAATACTAATTTTCTGATTGTATCCTGATAAATAATCTCGCCAAAAATGACGTGCTTTCTCATGATCTTGTGCCAAAGTCCAATCTATAAATGTTTCAAAAGGTTTTACCATAAGTAACTCCGCCGTAGTTCCCGCATTTGTAGTTTCGTAGAGCTGGAATAATTCGTCTATCAAAATGCTGACGCTCCAACCATCACATGATAGATGATGGGAACTCCAAATTACCTTATACTCGTTATTACCTAGTTGGAATATACAGAGACGGGTCATAAGTTCACTATTTTTAAATCCTTGACTTAAATTTTCATTCATCCACTGATCTAGGAATTCTTGCTGTTCTTGTTTCGTCATCTCAATCAAGTTTTTTATTTCTGAATTTATTTGAACATTATATAGAACAGCTTGCCAAGGTTTTGCTTGTTCATCTTGCACAATTATTGTTCTTAAAGAATCATGACGATCAACTAATTGTTGGAAACACTGAATAAAGAGTTTAATATCCAGCTTCCCCTCAAGTGCCCAAATTGTTTGTTCAAAATATGCATTTGTATCAGGTTCATTCGTAGCATGCTCATAAATAACTTTCTGGAAAGGTGCTAACGGGTAAATACGTTCTATTTTTATATCCGGCATTTTTTCTTGTATTTTGGTAAGTGTATGTTGATTAAGTTGTTTATCTTTAACATTTAGTAATGTAGCTTTATTATCGTTCATTATATTTACATCATTTGTTTGTGAACTTGAAAACTGGTCTAGCTTTTTAACAAATTGAACCATGTCTCTTAATATAGGAAATGAAAATAGATTTTTTGGTTCAAGCTCGAATCCTTGTCGATACAGTCTAACGGACACTTGAATCGCTTTTATCGAATCTCCACCTAAGGCGAAGAAATGATCATTTACTCCAACTTGATCTATTTTGAGTACTTCTTGCCAAATACTAGTTAATATTTTTTCCATTTCAGTTTTTGGAGCAATAAATACTTCATTTTTTTGTTTCTGCGGAGTAGGGAGCGCTTTTCTATCTAATTTCCCGTTTGGAGTCAGGGGTAATTGGTCCAAATAAACAAAATAAGAAGGAATCATATAATCTGGCAAGTGATCTCGCAAATGCTTTCGTAGTTCTGTTGTACTAATATTTTGCTCAGTTACTACATATGCAACTAAAAATTTTATTCCGTTCTCATCTGTTTGATCAATTACGAGAGCATGTTCGACTTGTTTATAAGTTAGAAGACAATGAGAGATTTCTTCTAACTCTACTCGATATCCTTGAATTTTCACTTGGTAATCTTGGCGGCCTAAAAATTCAATATATCCCTCAGAATGCATTTTTCCACAATCTCCTGTTTTGTATATAAGACCAAAATCAGGATGTGACACAAACGCTTCATTTGTTTTCTTTTCATCATTTAAATATCCTTTAGCAAGGCCCACTCCCCCGATATATAAATCTCCAATTACACCAACAGGGCACATTTTCTTTTCATAGTTCAACACATAATACGTTTGGTTTGCCAAGGGCATCCCGTATGGAATACTATTCCAATGTGATTCCACCTGTTTGACCGGATAATAAATTGACCAAATCGATGCTTCTGTTGCCCCTCCTAGTGAAATTACTTCTGCAATCGGAAAATGTCGTTTTATTTTTTCTGGTAAAGAAAGCGGAATCCAATCTCCACTATGTAAAACTAAACGTAAAGAAGAATGTTCAAAATGAGAACCTACTTGATCCAATGCCAAATCCATGATTGCAGGCACTGTATTCCAAATTGTAATCCCTCTACGTTCGACAGTGCGGATTAATTCTTGCATGTCTCTCGGATCACGAATCATTACTAACATTGCACCTGTGCTTAAAGCTCCGAAAATATCGTATACAGATAGGTCAAAACACATGGAAGAGATACCAATAATACGATCATCTTCATTTACCTCATATTTTTGATTTATGTCTTGAATAGTATTTGTAACCGCTTGGTGAGTAATAATTACTCCTTTTGGTTTTCCTGTACTTCCTGAAGTGTATATAATATAGGCAATATCTTCTGGACCAGCAATAGCGGGCATATCTTTTGTTGTATAAAATGACAAATGATTTTCTTCATAAAGACTAGGTTCTAATAAAAGCTTGCATGAACTATTTTTTAAAATATATGTTTGGCGATCTAAAGGATGATCGGGATCAATCGGAACATAAGCAGCACCTGCTTTTAAAATACCTAACATATTAACAATTGTGTCAACTCGCCTTTTTGCTAAAAGACCCACTTTGTCACCTAGACCAATGCCTTGCTCTTTTAAGAAGTGGGCAATTTGATTGGAGCGTTTATGAAGTTCCGTGTATGTTAACCATTCTTGTTCAAATACTACTGCTACTTCATCCGGTGTACGTTTTACTTGGTCTGTAAATAATTGATACAGAGTAGTTGAAGGTATTTTTTCTGTTGTTTCATTGTATTGCTTAATTAAAGTTTGATCCGATTCTTTCATCTGCAAAGATGTTATATCGCTTTGTTTCACCAATTGTTCCAATAAGTCAACAAATTGGGAAAACATTGCTTCTATTACATCAACATCAAACAACTCTTCAACATAGTTCCAGCTAATTAGTAACTCTCCATTTTTTTCAATTACTACATTATCCAAATACACTTGTGGAGTCCGAGCATGAATATAGCGAAGAGAACCAAGTTGTTCCCAAGAGAAAGCACCTGCACCTGCTAACATCGAGGTGAAAACGATTGGCATAACTGCTTTTGGCGTCATTTGATGATATCGAGTAAAATCTCGAATAAAGTTAACTCCATCGTAATGACGATGTTCAAGGCCATCTAATAAAGTAGATTGCGTTTCTTTTACTCTAGTAAAGAAAGTTTGCTCTGGTTTTACATCAACATCCAACAAAATAAGCGATGTGAAATCTCCTACAATCTGTTCTACTTCATCATGAACAGGATAACGGTTAAATACAGTCAAATTAATTGCTAATCGACATTGATTACTCCAATATGCCAACACATCACCATATATTGTACAAAGTAGAGCGGAAGGAGTTACCTCTTTCTCTTGTGCTATCTTTCGTAGCTTTGTCCATTTTTCATTGTCCAGGATCTTAGTAAGTGATTGGAATTTAGGAGTAGCAATCTCTGCTGGATCCTTTTTTAACAACAAAGAAGGTGCAAATGGAAAGTCAGGAAGCTTACTTGTCCAATAATCTTTTGCTGTTTTATATTCTTCGCTTTGTTCCATTTCATCATAGATAAACATATAATCTTGAAAATCAAAAGATAAAGATTCTAATTTTTGATTTGGTTTATAATAATAATGCAACAAATCCTGTCCAACAATGTTCATGCTTGCTCCGTCCATTAATAAAGCATCGTATCGAAAACATAATAAATATGTGTCTTCTTTTAAAAGAAAAGCTTTCAATTCAAACAAAGGCCATTGCCCCAAAGGGAATACATGGTTAGTCATTCGAGAACGCTCTTCTTGTATGCAAGCATTTTGATTCCTATCATCTAAATCTATGAGACTCACTATTTCAATCTCGTAATCAGGAACGCTTTGTAATATTTGCTGTTTTCCCTCTGGTAAAATTACAGCTCGCAACATTGGATGACGATGGATTACCTTTTGAAAACTTTTTGAAAGACGATTGATATCCAATGCTGTTTCATATTCAAAATATGTTTGAGGTGAAATACCACTTAATTCAAACTGTGAATTCCTTCCTAACATATACGCTGTTTGAACTTCTGTTAAGGAAAATGGATTAGACAAATCTTTAACATGAGTTGGTCTACTTTCAAAGTTTTCCTCTTTATGCTCTAACTTTACACAAGAACTCAGTTGAGCGATTGTAGGGTGCTTAAAAAAATCTGTTGTACTTATTTTTAAGCAGTCTTTTCTTAATAAATTAATTACCTGAAGTGCTTTAATGGATTCTCCTTTTAATGCAAAAAAATTATCATGAATACCGATTCCCTCAATCTCCATAACTTTTTCCCACGCACGCACTAATTTTTGTTCAATTTCATTGCGCGGGGCAACGTATGGAATTGATATATAATCCGTTTGTGTTATATCCAATAACCTTTTTCTATCCACTTTTCCATTTGGATTCAATGGAATCTCTTCTACCTGAATCATTTTTTCAGGAATCATAAACTCAGGTAATTTATCACTTAAATATTTTCTGATTTCACCAAAAGTCACCTTGTTATCCGATACATAGTAGGCAGCTAATAATTTCCTATTTCCATACACTTGATCAACAACGATAGCCTGGTTTATTTCTGGATATTCCCTTAATTGAGTTTCGATTTCTCTTAATTCAATCCGATACCCCCGAATTTTCACTTGATGATCCATTCGACCTAAATACTCAAGTTCTCCATTAGGCAACCAACGAACGAGATCACCTGTATGATACATCATTTCCCCTGCAATAAAAGGACTCGGTACAAATTTTTCATCTGTCAGTTTACTTTTACCAAGATACCCTCGTGCTACCGCTACTCCAGCAATGCATAGTTCACCGGGAATTCCAAATGCTTTTAATTGGCCATACTTATTCAATATATAGGAATGATAATTCGGATTTGGTTTGCCGATCGTAACTTCTTTGGAAGTGCTCAAGTCTTTTACTGTTGCGCAAATGGTTGTTTCTGTGGGACCATAAATATTTAAAATTGTTGCTTCACTGATACAACGAATTTTTTCAACCAAATCAATGGAAAATGCTTCTCCTGCTAATAAAATAGATTTTAAATCTTTTAGAAAATTTGCCCCTTCTGGATCACTCAAAATCACTTCCATTCGCGATGGCGTTGATTCCCATAAATCCACCTTATGTTTTTTGACCAAATGAGCCAATTCTTTTGTTGCAAACTGGTCCTCTGTAGCAATTACTACTTTTGAACCTTGCGTTAAAGGAAGACATATTTCTAACAAGGAAATATCAAAAGATACACTAGCAAGAAACAAGAATGATTGATTAGCCTTTACTTTTTCTCTCATTACATTTAAAAAATGAACTAGCGATTTTTGTTCTATCATTACCCCTTTTGGATTTCCTGTCGATCCTGATGTGTAAATAACATAAGCCAAATCATTAGGATTATGTTCTCGTACTAAATTACTTTCTTCACCTTGAAAAAGATATTCTTTATCAAGATACAGTACTTCACCCGCAAATTGTGGCAATACTTCCTCTGTTCGCTTACTAAGTAAATATTTTGCTTGACTATCTTGTAACATATATTCAATTCGTTCAGTTGGGTAGTTAGGGTCTATTGGTAAATAGGCTGCTCCTGCTTTTAAAATCCCCATCATACCAATAATCATTTCTAATGACCGATCTACCATAACGCCAATAATACTTTCTTTTGAAACACCTTTACTTTGAAGGATAGAAGCCAATTGATTCGCTTTCTTATTCAATTCTCTATATGTCAAAGATTGATCATTACAAACAACAGCAATTTGATCTGGAGTTTTTAATACTTGCGCTTCAAACAAATCTTGAAATGATTGAAACAAGTCTATGCCTGTTTGAAAAGTATTCAATCCTTCTAACAACTCTTTTTCTTCTTCTGCAATAATACAAATATCTTTCAATGCCAAATTCGGGTTTTGTGAAACTTGCTTTAAAACATAACAATACGAATTGGCAAACTGTTGCAAAGAAGAGAATGAACGGGACTTGCAAGAAATTTGAAATTCAAATTCATTATGTATTTCATTCCATTTTCTTCGTATCCATAGGACTAAATTATTCTCTGCGTATTCTTCTAGTGAATTTTCATTATGTAATCCTTCCATCCCGATTACAATTTGAAAAGGAGTTAAATTGTGTTTAACTAATAATTCAGAGAGCGGATACTCCTGATTTTCATACCCGAATAAAGTCGTTTGTTCAATCTCATTTACTAATTGTTTAAAGGGGTGATGCGGATGGATTTCACTTCCTAAAGGAATCAACTTATTAAGATTCTCACTTTGTTCAAGATTCTTTTCAATTATAGGAATACCAATAGTAATTCTTTCTTGATCTGTATAATGTGCCAAACAAACCCTTAAAGCGGCTTGAAACCAGCTAAATAATAATAAATCTTGAGACTTACTTATTTTTTGTATACTTTTACTAAACTCTACATTCACTATGACTTGAACGTACTCACAAGGTGTTTCTTTATTTAGTTGGTAATCGCTATCAAATACAGAAAAATCGAGAACCTCGGAAGATAATTGCTCCTTCCAAAACGCTTCTACTTCTTTATTTTCATGAATCGAACTTCGATCTTTAATGTGCATTTTTATCTTTATCCCCCTAATATTCATTTTTTCTACTCGTTAATTTTCAAGCCAACTTCAAGCCCATGGAGAAACACTTGATGGTTATCCAAACATAAAAATTTCTGAATCTCTTCAAATTTCATATGGCCAACTGAACAAACCCCTAAATTTAATGTCTCAGCAACCATATTTAAGGTAGCAGTGATAATGCCTGACTCGATACAAGCAAATAAATATCCATCTGAACCGTATTTCGGGATAGAAGCGTTCGCATTATAAATCAAATACACTGAGAATGCAGATTGAGTAAATAAATCCTGATTAATTAACTCATGATCACTTTTGATCACTTGATCAATGTTGTTTACAATCACAAGACTATTTTTTGATGGGTTATAATAATAAAATCCAGCTTTCATACCCTCTATACGTTTTGGTTTTATATAAACAAAGATATCAATGGGATAGAGCCCGCCTGCACTTGCGTAATGATAGTATATTTTTTCTTCCCTAACCTGTTTTAGAGTTGATAAGAATTGGGAAAATTCCGAAAAACTAATGTGTTTTTCCATTTCAAATTGACGACAAGACCTACGTTCCTTGATTATAGTGGGTAGCTCATCTGTTGTTTCAAGTTGAATTTCGGTTGACCGTGCAGCAACGTACGTGCGATTTAATTGTTCACTCATATACTTATCTAACTCTTCTTTAGAAAAGCGAATCTGGTTGCTATATGGATTTGGAAAAATCTTTTCTTGTGAAGAAAATACTTCTCTTGGGTGTAATATGTTACTTACTAACACACGATTTTTTATCATGAGCTCTATGTTTTTTTGTGTCTCTTCTACATTTCCTAACGAAAAGCGCTCTACTAGTTCACTAATTTTCACACCTTTTTGAGCCATAAAATAAAAATCAGGAAACCACTCAGACAGAATACCTGTAAACCTCATTTCCCCTATCAAAACTTCATTATGCAACTTCTCCCAATGCTTAATCGGAGACCAGTAATAAATTTTCTCGCTCATATAACCCTCCATAAACGTTTAACTTATTTTTGAAATGCAATTTTCTAATTTACAAAATTTTTTTAGATTCTGCTCCTTGTCTCATAGTGATTATAAATACATGTACTTTAACGAAACTTGAAAATAATGAAATAACTTTTTCTTCATTAAAATTTTTTATTTAATCATAAAAAATGATTTTTTTTTGGATATTTCACATCCTTTCCCACAGTAATCCTATAAGGTATAAACCATTTATAACATTGAGAATATTCATGTATTTCCAATGTGAAATTATTGTAATAGATTGAAGAGCGGTTGAATATAGTTATTAAATCAAATAATGTTGAGAAAGTTTTATTTATTATATTGATAAAATTTTATGATGTAATTTATTACAAATAGATTAAGAAAAGAGTTTTAAATTTTTCTTAATTAGTTAGTGTGAAAATATCACATACAATTGAGTTACTTACATTTCATATTCAAAATAGAGAAAAGACACCTTGAATGGTGTCTTTTCTCTATTTTAATTCCATATACTTTTTTACGCCTTTGTTATTTTTAAACGATTTGTAGGAATTAATACAACTCGAACATCTAGTTTATTATATGTTCAAATATATAATAAAAATTATCTGAATTACGAACGTATTTCATATAATTTTATAAATAAACTCAAAGATATCTTCTCCCCCTACTGTCACAAAAGAAATAATCTATTGCTTATTTCTTTTGTTAAATTGTAATATAATTACAGTATGTGAAATTATATTACATTAACTTTAAAAACGAAGTGAGAATAATCTTCACTTCGCTTTTTTTATTTGCAATCCTTATTAACTTTGCTCAATTCAGTATTTATTTCCACACTCTTCGCTTTTATTTAGTAGGTTTTTCTGATTTTAAAACAATGGAACTTAATGCAGGAACTTTAATTTTATTGTCATGGACAACATAAAGTGGTTTACTTCCCGCCTGCTTCCCGTCTACTAGTACTTTCCAAGGCCCATTCGATGGAAGTGTTATTTCAACCGCTTCTCTATTTGCATTGTGAGCCACCGTAAAGTATTCATTTTTATTCCCCTCTATTGTATAAGCTACCGTATTTTTCGGGGCACCTAAAAATGAAACTTGTGTTTTTATTTGCTCTGCAGATGTCATTCGAAAAGCTGAGTACTTTTTGCGTAATTCTATTAAGCCCTTCATATAATCTACTTCATTATTAAACGTTGCACGGCGCAGCCAATCCATCTGGTTAATTGAATCTGGAGATTTGTAACTATTATGATCACCATATTTCGTCCGCATAAACTCTTGCCCTGCATGTAAAAATGGAATTCCTTGTGATGTTAATAAAATCGAAGAAGACAATTTGTGCATTTGTTTTCGCACTTCATCGTTGTCACCTGGATTAGTTAACTCAAGTTTATCCCATAATGTATGATTGTCATGTGCTTCCACATAAGTTAGCACCTGTTCTGGATCTTGATAGGTAGACGAATTTGTATCGTAGTCAATACCTGCCGTAATCCCTTTTTTAATACGATCTTCCATGTTTTCCTTTCCATTTATAAAACCATTTTCCTTCTCTTCAAATACACTACCTTTCAATCCATCACGTATATTATCATTAAAATGAGCAATCCCTTTCATTTTCTCTGCATTTTTTTGATTTGCTTTCAGCTCAGCTGCAAGAGGTGTATTTAAATCCCATCCTTCTCCGTGTAGTATAATAGAAGGGTCAATTTGATTAACAGCTTTACGTATTTCATTCATCGTTTCATAATCATGAATACCCATTAAATCAAAACGGAATCCATCTAAATTGTATTCTTTTGCCCAATATGTGACGGAATCTATCATAAATTTCCTCATCATTTTTCTTTCTGAAGCAGTATCATTTCCTACTCCAGTTCCATTTGCAAATGTTCCATCTTCATTGTAACGATAATAATAACCTGGAACTAACTTATGGAAATTAGATTCAGCAGCGTTATACATATGGTTATATACTACATCCATCACTACTCGAAGATTATTATCATGTAGTGTTTGAACCATTTGCTTCAATTCAGTTATTCGCACAGTCGGCTCATAAGGATTTGTAGAATAGGAGCCTTCAGGAACGTTGAAATTTTTAGGGTCATATCCCCAGTTATATTGCGGTTCATTTAAAGTCTCTTCATTTACTGAAGCATAATCAAATATCGGTAAAAACTGAACGTGAGTAACACCGAGATCCTTTATATGATCAAGTCCTGTTTTTACACCTTCTGGCCCTTTTGTTCCTTTTTCTGTTACACCTAAATACTTCCCTTTCTGTTTAATACCACTTTCAGGTTGGATGGAAAGATCGCGTATATGTAACTCATAAATAATAGCATCTTCCGGATTTTTAAATTTTGGCTTTTTGTTTGCTTTCCATTTTTTCGGATTTGTTTCTTCTAAATTAACGACTGCACCTTTATCCCCATTTACAGAAGCAGCACGCACATATGGATCAACTGCTTCAGTCCACTTATCACCAATTTTGACCTTATACGTATAAAAGAGCCCTTTTTGGTTCCCCTTTAGTTCTGCAGTCCAAGTTCCTTTTACACTTTGCTGCATGTTTATTTCAGTACCTATTTTATCGTTCCATTTTTTATATGTAACTAACTTCGCTTCACTTGCAGTAGGAGCCCATACACGGAACTTTGTATGTTGCGCGGTATATGTATTCCCTAAATCGTTACCACTATAATAAAATAAATTATCAAATTCCTCGCTACGAATGACTTTACCAATTTCAGTATTCGTATCAGCTAAGTTTTCTATTTTAAGTTTGTATGTTTGTTTTAAATCAATTTTCTGTTCCGTAATTATTTTAACCTTATTAGTAATATCTCCACTGTTTATATCATACGGACTAATATCCTTAATTTTAATGCCTTCAATTTCAATTTTCTTTTCCCTAATATTAAATGGGACATTAGTCGTTACAGTAATTTCATGGAAACTATCAATAGTTGCTTTTTGAATTGAGAGATCCGATGAAGGCTTAGAGTTATATACTTTTTCATCACCCGAAAGAATCCATACTTCAGCACGACCGTCCTTTATATTTTCAATCCAACGATCTCCACCATCTTTTTCCCATTCATTTGTTCGAACTATAAATCCTACACGATTATAGTCACCGTCTATTTTTATCTTAGCGTATTTTCCAAATTCATCTTCACCAGTAAATTCGTAAGATGTACCATTTGCATTTTCACCCCATAACCAAAGATTCCAGTCTTTTGTATTTCCAAGCTTCTCTTTGTAATGAATGATAACTTCAGTTGTTTTCAAATTTGAAACTGCTCTCACACCCTGAAAGGAGAAAACAGATGATAACATAACGATTAAAGTAAGTAATAAAACTGTTTTGTTAATTAATCTTTTTGTAATTTGCACCACATACACCCTTTCTTCAAATATTACTAGCGATTTATTATGTTTACACTGAATAACACTTCTTAAATTAATCTAGAAATCTCTTTTAATTCACCTCCATATTGGCTATTTTCACGTATGTATTTCAATGACCTTTTAATACGAAAACGTTTGCATTAATAGTTAAAAAAATAGATTTGTGTATGCCCTCATATATTTGTAAATGCTAAAAGGTCAGGGAAATCATTTTAAAGCAATCGTTTGTTATCGCTTTCATTTTATAGACTTTCTATCAAGAGGTCAATATATTATTAATTTTCTGTTTTTACACATTTTAAACCTTATTTATTTGTCGCAACTTCTTACAGATAACGCACCTAATTATTGCTTAGTCAGTTTATTTTCAACAATACATAGCTACGTAAAAAAACAGCTAATATCCTTAAAATGATACTAGCTGTTTTTCATAATGTATTAATATATGAATGATGACTATATTTCTAAATTACTTAATTTTTGCTGCATCAAATGCCTTTTGAACTGCTTGAACTTCAGCTGTATTCGCACCATATTTATTAGTTGCCACTCGAATACATGCTGATCTCAATTCTTTGAAATTAGAAGTCATGTTTAACTCATCAGTATTTGCATAATAGAAAATATCAAACATTTTATCTTCACCAATTCCTTTAACAGTTACTCCGTTATGAGTACCGCCTTTTGCAATGAGATACGCAACTTTATTAATAATACTTGAATTAAAATGAACACCGCCTTGATCCCATCCATTAAAATCGTTAAATTCACTGTAATCATCTGGATAAGGTACTCCTAGTGAAGATGGAACAGAAGCTGGGTTTTCCATATCACGGAAAACAGATCCTGTTTGTTCTCCCATTGTCCAGTTAAAGTTTCCATTATTTACGTATTTCTCAATAGATGTTCCCATAATATCAGATAGTGCCTCATTAATCGCACCAGATTCCCCGTAATATTCAAGATTAGATTCGCTAGAAGTAACAGCATGTGTAAATTCATGTCCAGCTACGTCATATGCTTTAACAATAGGATCACCATATACAAGCATACTTCCATTATTAGCACTTAATGCATTCTGCCAATTCTTCGGATCATTCGTCTCTTCAGAATCCCAAGCGTGTACAACTGAAACTACCTTTTGTCCCTTATTATCAAAGCTATTACGCTTGTATTTATCTTTATAAAAATCAAATACTTTTGTTGCTAAGTAATGAGCACTTACCGCTTTTGGATCGTTAAATGTTGCCGAAGTACTAGTCGCTAATGTACCAGGATAATAGCTTTCTTCTTTAGTAATATCTTTGTAATTTACATCATATGTTTCAATTCCTTGCCCTCTTGTATAATCAGCAAGAGCATATTTGCCATTACTTTGTTTAGAGATACCAAATGAACGAGAAATACCTAAATCATCTTTTCCTGTTCCGGTTAATGATGTAAGACTGCTTTGTTTACTTTTCTTTAAAGCTCCAACTAGTTTGTCACTGGCCTTTAAGTTAGATTCTTGTACCATATTTTTTAACATATCACCATTTTGTGCATTTACTAAATAAGTACCAGAAACATAGTTTGGTGTTGCAGCTTCAAAGGTAACTTGGTATGCATTTTTAGCTTGTCCATTATTTTCATCAACAAAAATAACCTCTTTAACTTCTGGCTCAGTAATAAACTTGATATCGTTCCCGTACTTCGTATAAATAAATTGTTTTGCTTCATCTTTTGATAGATTAATAGGTTTTTTCAATTCTTCTTGTTTTAAATTTTGAGCGCTATTACCTGAAACACTTTTAATAACACCATTATTATCTACATGTGCAGTTAATTGATGGCCATATACTTCTTTTCCTTCGTATGTTTGCTGCATACGTACAAGTGTAGTTCCATCATACGAACCACGTTTTTGAAGGACTTTATAATCTACTCCTGCTTCTCCATTGACTTGTTTTTGGGACAGAGCTTGCTCTGTTTTCTCCTTAAGTGCATCCTTTACTACATTTTCTGGTGCCTTTTGTGACGGTTGTGTAAGTTCACCCGAACGGAACGATTCCTCCTGAATTTGAACTTGTAACTGATCTGTTTCCTCTGCATGACCTACCCCATATGGTGCCACAGCTGTTAAAGCTAATCCTGTTGTTAATGCTACCTTAGTTAATGTCTTTGTGTTTTTCATTATTTCACCTCGTATAATTTTTGAAATAGAAAGCTTGCACAAAGTATACTGTCTATTTCTGTCGGAAAAAAGAGAAAATACAAAATTTATGTAACATTATGCAAAATTACATAAATTTTGGTCAATATTATAAATAATGAACGGAACACATATGAACATTAATTTGAATAAAAAAGAGTCCTTTTAGGAGCTCATCCAATTGGTTAATTATTAATTATCTATATTCATTCTAATAAAAGTACACTTACATCTAAATAACAACATAAAAACCCACTCTTTACTATTGTAAGAGTGGGTTTAATGCTATTAAAATAACAATTACTATAAGAAACCTTATAATTTATATTTTTTTAGTAATCCTACTAAGTTTTTTGTAAAATTCACCTTTTGTTTTTATGTGCTTAAACTGATTTGGATTAATATTTGCTTTTTGTGAGAGTGCTACAATCTCTTCTTTTGTAATTGAATCTTTCGTATTTATAGATGCTATATTTGTGTATTTTCCGTCTTCTGTTTTTGGAATTTCTAAAATCCCTTTATTCACAAGATCAACTACAGCCTTATGCTCTGAAGAATGTAAATCTACACCAGTAATTTTCCAATTATGCATAACTTTTGGTGTGTATACACCGTTCTTTACCTCTTTTAAATATGTAATAGCAAGGTTACGAATGGTTCCACCTGTTTCTCCGAATGCATTCTCTTGTTTAGATGACCAAATTTGTTCAAACTTACGCCCCTCTAAAGCTCCCCCTTTTGCCTGAAGAGCCTCCATTCTATATGCATTCATTCCCAGCGTCATAACATCGCTCATTTTGATTGGTTTGTTTGTACGAATAGAGCGTAAATTTGTAATTCTGCTTCCGTATGGTTTTGTTAAGTCAATTTCGTATTTTACGCCTCCAAAGAAATCGTTCGTACTGTATTTAGATGCACGGCGGGTTTTATCAAAGCTAACGGTTACATCTCCAGCACGAGATGAGTTAAAATATCCCGCTGCCCATTCCATATAGTCTTTTAAATCTTTTCCAGAAATCTTATATACTGTAATTTCTCCCAAGGCATATTGGTAATTGTACGCAATATCTTTTTTCTTAATAGGACCTGTATCCAAACGGGCATAATCATTATCAATTTGATGGGCTACTACATCTGCTTTACTGTAGTAGAGCATGACTTCATGAAAGAAATCTGATAAAGGTGTTTCTTGAATCTGAACACTTGGAATACCCTTTATTTCATTTTCAGGAACAAGATTTCTACCCTTTAATTGAGCGACTACAACATTTGCATCTCCTCTCGCATATTCGTGAAAAGGTGTTAGTGTTTCTTCAAGTGTAGGATCAGATAATATCGTTGTTCCATCAGCATTTTTTACAGGTATAGCGGTAGCAGTTTTATCTTTTAAAACCAACTTCCCATCTTGCTTTGTAAAAGTAAGGTCAATACGTGAAATATGTGTTCCATATTTATCTGGCTCTGTAATAATTACGCCATTTACAACTTCTTTTTTTACAAGTTTATGCATGTGAGCCGCAAAAATAGCGCTTAGTTCCGGACAAGCATTTGCAATATCTTGAACACCAGTACCAGGGATACCATTCTCATTTTCTAGTCCCATATGCATAACTCCTACCATTACATCTACTTTACCTTCTAATTCTTTAATTGCCTTTTTTGTCTCTTCTACTGGATTTTTCACCACTAAACCCTCTAAATGATCGGTTCCTTTTTCAAAGTCACTAATCATTGGGGTATTCATACCAATAATCCCGACTTTAATTCCACCTTTTTCTACAATTGTATATGCAGGAAGAAAGCGCTCTCCATTTTCCTTATAAATATTACCTGCTAACGTTTTTCCCTTATATTGCTCACTAACTTTTTTCAATGTATCTAATCCAAAGTTGAATTCATGATTTCCAAATGCCCAGGCGTCATATCCCATTGTATTCATCGCTACCATCATTGGCGATTGTGGCTTATCGTTGAATAATTCTACTGAGTTTCCTTGAATTGTATCCCCGGCATCTACTAATATGGTATTTGGATTTTCTTGACGGACCTTCTTTATAACCGTATAAAGCTGCGTCAAACTTCCACTCATGTTTGCTCCATCAAGCGCATAATCCCAAGGCATAAATCTACCATGAATATCTGCAGTACCTAACAATGTAATATTAACTTCAGATTCCTCAGCCTTAGAGATAGATGGTTTGACTATTACTGCCATTCCAAGCAGTAATAGAATTACAAAGTAACATACATAGTTCTTCCATTTCATTTTTTGCATAATAATAATATTTCTCCCCTTTTTGTACTTTCATAAAGTTGCTTGAACTTTAAAAATGTAACTTATTATTCAGGAAACTTCAACTACAAAAGATAATTTTGAAGGTGGTTCTGTTGCAAAAATAAAGAGAATAAATTGCATACATCCCCTAACAGAATTGTATTTTATCGTTTTCTGACAGAATACTCCTTCCTTAAGCGTGTGAAGTGTACTTTCAAAATAAGAACATATCATTTATCATTATTTCAATTTATTAAAACGTGCATATACAATATGTTATGATGATTAATTTTTTGAATTTCGTTGCTGATTTATTTCCTTCTAAATAAAAACACTTTCAAAAAAATAACCCCGCTCTTCATTTAAGACGGGGTTACACTTATACAGAAAATCGGATAGTTTCATATTTTCTTAAGCTTATTGGTCACTTTCAACAAATTTCATTCTATTTTTGTTTTCTTCTGAATCAATATGAATCAACCGTTTTCCTTGTTTATAATACGTATCAATAAATAGGGAATAATTTTTACTTTTCAATTTCACAAAGCAATTTTATCTCTTTGATTTGTAACATATGACGCTGTTCATGCAAATAGATCAGTTCTATCCACTGATCTAGGGGCAATTCTCCAAGAGCTGGATGCATCACTGATTTTTTCGCTAATATAGATTCATCTTCTATTGTACTCAGGAAACGCATCAATTCTTTTCTTGATTCGTTTAGCATATTGAGCATTTGCTGCACTTCAAATGGTTCTATACTTGGTTCAATCATTTCTGGAGCTATAAACTTTTTCGTTCTATCTAATAAAATAGTGTGAATTTCTTTACGCTCATTTTGGGTACTATCTAACTTTTTTAACCCTGAGGAAATAACTGTTATCACTCTCTCATCTAATAAAACTAAATGATGACAAACTTGTGCAATATTCCATTTATCCTTATCTGGTTTCCTATTAAATTGAGCATCACTCAAGAAAGAAATTTCCTCAACTAATTGATTTCTCGTTTCATAAAACTTGTCATTTACAAATGTATCCATGTGGATTCTCCTTTCATTGTAACCTACATACTTAAATTCCTACGCTAGAAATATTATCTTCGAATCCAATTTCATTTTAAAGCCACAAATGAAGTTATTTGTTTTTTTGTATATTTTTAATTGGCATAAATAAATCAACCTTTAACTTTCCTTCTAGATCTTCAGCAACATTATTTAAGCAAAACTCTAAATTATCTCTATCATAATCTGCATCATACTCACTATTTGGTAGCCACTCTGCATACATGTATTGATACGCTTCACTTAATTTATTAGGTTCATCATAGAACTGGTATAGACCATATGTACCTCCATCTAATCTTTTAAATTGCACATCATGATACTTTTCTTTATCGAAGTTTTCAGGAATCGTAACACATGCATCATGCCGGCACTTATGACTTGCAACAAGTTCAGGATTATCTAATGATATTCCGATAAATGATTGCTCTGGTGGATACAGTTTATTTTCAATTGACCAGTTCAGTAACTTCCCCCAGTGATCTTGCGGTTCAAAGTAGCTACCAGTTCGTCTTATATACGCTACTTCTAATGGTGGTAATTTTTTTATAACAACTTTCATTTACATCTTCTCCCCTATAAATACGTACACTGTTTATTTAGCTCTCTTTAATATTTATTCCTTCTTAAACAAAAAGAATTTTCTAATCACATAAAGTGAAACTTTAATCAGCGATGGTTTTGTTCATCCCCACTGATTATTAGTTGAACCAATCGGGCTACCAGTTAATGCGGGATAAACTTTAATTGATAACATGTATAACAATCTTGAATAATAATGTCCTATCAATTTATCATTAAATAAATGTAAAAAATGACCCTATTTATTCATTTTTAATGCGTATGTATGTACATTTGTTAATTTATTCGATATATTATGGGTATTGAATGATTACGTAAAGTGTAAAGGTCGCTTATATAACACCTTATATTTTTATATCCGTGAAAACTACAAAATGTATGAAAATCCATTTGTCAAATGAATTTAGTGCGGAAGGAGGTTTGTGGTTACTTCATAGGGTATAATAATCAGTTTTTTACTGATAAAAATATAGGAGGCGACATAATGTTTCGTACGATTTCAAATTTCATGAGAGTAGCTGAGATAAGAAGGAAAATCCTTTTTACACTAGCGATGTTAATCGTTTTTCGAATTGGCACGTTTATTCCAGTTCCTCATACTAACGCAGAGGTATTAAAAGTACAAGATCAAGCTAACGTTCTAGGTATGTTAAACGTATTTGGTGGAGGAGCATTGCAACATTTCTCAATCTTTGCTGTAGGTATTACACCATATATTACAGCTTCCATCATAGTACAATTACTACAAATGGATGTTATACCTAAGTTTTCGGAATGGGCAAAGCAAGGAGAAATGGGCCGTAAGAAATCAGCTCAATTCACTCGATACTTTACAATCATTCTCGCATTCATACAGGCCATCGGAATGTCTTATGGCTTTAATAATATAGCAGGTGGACAATTAATAACAGATCAAAGCTGGACTACATACTTATTTATTGCGACAGTTTTAACTGCAGGTACTGCATTTTTACTTTGGTTAGGCGAACAAATTACCGCTAACGGAGTTGGTAATGGTATTTCGATGATTATCTTCGCAGGTCTCGTTGCCGCGATTCCAAATGTTGCAAATCAAATTTATTTACAACAATTCCAAAATGCTGGCGATCAGCTATTTATGCACATAATAAAAATTGTTTTAATTGGACTCGTAATTTTAGCGATAGTTGTTGGTGTTATTTACATTCAACAAGCTGTACGTAAAATACCGATCCAATATGCAAAAGCTGTTTCAGGAAACAATCAATATCAAGGAGCAAAAAACACTCATTTACCGCTTAAAGTAAATAGTGCTGGTGTTATACCAGTTATCTTTGCTTCTGCATTTTTAATGACGCCGCGTACAATTGCGCAGCTCTTCCCTGATTCAAGCGTATCAAAATGGTTAGTTGCAAATCTTGATTTCGCACATCCAATTGGAATGACACTTTATGTCGGTCTTATCGTTGCTTTCACATACTTCTACGCATTTATTCAAGTAAATCCTGAACAAATGGCTGAGAATTTGAAAAAGCAAAATGGATATGTTCCTGGTATTCGTCCTGGTAAAGCAACTGAACAATATGTAACTAAAATTTTATACCGTTTAACATTTATTGGTGCAATTTTCTTAGGTGCAATTTCTATATTACCGCTCGTATTCACGAAAATTGCTACGTTACCACCTTCTGCTCAAATTGGTGGTACAAGCTTACTTATCATTGTCGGTGTAGCACTAGAAACTATGAAGACGTTAGAAAGCCAGCTTGTAAAACGTCATTATAAAGGCTTTATTAAAAAAGTGAATTAATTATAAAAAACACACTATATTTTAAAGACATAGTGTGTTTTTTATTTTATATAAATATCGCCATTAATTCTCGATTTTAAAATCCTTATTATTGTGCATGTAAAATACCTTGAAGTACAACTTCTAATCCCCAGCGGAACCTTTCTTCTCCACCAGACAACATATCATCTTTTAAGCTTACAATCATCGGATACTTTACTACATCTAATGTTTCGTACGAAGCACGAATTGCGTCAAGTGTAGTTCCCTTTTCTTTACGTGCTGTTTGTTCAAAGGCGACTGAAGCAGCATATAACAGTAGAATATCTACTCCCCATGCTGATGATTTCCCATTTACTCCTCCTAGGTGTAATTGGTGCAAAATCCGTTCGGTAAGAGCTAACGAATTTGGTCCAATTGGAATTGTCATTAAAGCCAATTCTGCCATTCCAGGGGAATTGAACAAAATTCTGAAATATGAATATACAAGTTCAAATAATTCTTTTTTCCATGTTTCATTTTTGACATCTATTTCTTCAATGTTTCCTAGACCATAATCTAATACAAACGCTCTTAATTCATCAGCATTTTTAACATAAACATATAAAGAAGATGGTCCTGTATCTAGCACTTTTGCAATTTTTCTCATACTAAGGCCTGATATTCCTTCAGACTCCAGGAGGTTATATGCGGTTTTCACAATGATTTCTTTACTCAATGGTTCTTTTGCTGGTCGCGAACGACGGCTATTCGTTGTATTTGTTTTCTCTTCCATAGTTCTCCTTAATTACATCCAGTTTTATTGTTGTCCATGAAGTTGATTCATAAGATTGTACATTTTAATAGCAGCATCTTCTGAAAAACAAATTTCAAGGTTATCATTTGAGATAGCAGCAGATTGTGAAGAATAATCGTACATTTTTCCTTCATAAGTTTTGACTGCTTCGTTCAAATCGTCATACTTTACAATAGCTAGTGCAAGTTCTGCTGCATCACGCATAGCTAGGTTCACACCTTCTCCAGCAAATGGAGACATTAAATGAGCAGCATCACCAATTAAAGTAACACCAGGTGTACTATTCCAAGTTAGCCCCACAGGTAACATATAAATTCGTCTAGGAAAAATTGCACCATCTGCACATCTAATATAATTTTTAAGAGTTTCATCCCAGTCCTCAAAATATTGTAGAAGTTGACTCTTTGCTTCTTCTACATTTTCAAATGGAATCCCACAATTATCAAGCCATTCTTTATTAGTTCTAAAACTTAAGTATACTCGAATACTGTCATCTCCATTTAACTGTGTCAAAATACCTTTTTGATCCGAAAGTGCAAAGACTTTACCACGTCGATTAAACTCCGCTATTCCCGGATGATTTTCCGTGACATTTTGCAAATTCAATTCAATCATACTAATTCCAGTATATTGCGGTGCCGAATCTGTGACAAGTGGGCGAATTTGTGAAAAAGCACCATCTGCCGCTACAACTAAATCCACAATATCTACATGTCCATTTTCAAAATGAAGTTTATGCATACCATTTTCTAGAGAAACGGCTTTTATTAAATTATATCCCCAATGTATACATTCTGAATCAACAGAGTTTAAAAGCAACTCACGCAAAGTACCACGATCAATTTCAGGACGATTCCCGCCAGCTGAATCTGCTTCTTCATCTAAATATATTTTTCCACTTTTATCAAATAATCGAAAATCTTCTCCCTCATATCTAGCAAATTCATAAAATTTCTCTAACAATCCTGCTTCTTTTAGCGCTTCTTGACCAGTATCATGATGGATATCTAATGAACCTCCTTGTTGACGAATCATTGGGGATGTTTCTCTTTCATACACCACACTTTTTAAACCATGTTGTTGTAATATACGAGCTAATGTTAATCCTCCTGGTCCAGCGCCTATAATGGCAATTCTTTTTTTCATATTTTTCGTTCTTTCCATCATTAATCACACCTTACATGTTTTTGAATTACTTGTTCTATTTATAACATAACGAACACTGTTCGTAAAGTACAGTGTTCGTTATTCTCTAAGAAAATTATGGTAACGGCTCCAATAAGAAAAACATGCTACAAATTAGTAATAGCATGTTTTTTGTGTCATCTATTTATTTAAGTTCTCAAAACACTTTAGTCGTTTCTATTTAAAGCTCCTTCTTTAATAGCTTCCCTTGCTTAAAATAAGCTCCAATTGTTGTACGGTTTGCTAAAAATACACCTATCAAAATGAAACAAGCCCCCATTCCCATTGTAGGATTTAAGGGTTCTCCTAATACGATATACCCTACGATAATTGCTATTAACGGTGATACATATAACCACGTCGATGGAAATACTGGGTTTGTTTTTGATAAGAGCCAGTAATATAATCCGTGTCCACCGATCGATCCGATAAATATGAGATATAAAATAGGCCATTGTACACTCCATGAAGTTAATACAGTTACATTTGGTTGTTCTACAATAATAGATGCGATTAGTAGTAAAATCCCTCCATAAAACATTTGAATTCCGTTAATAAGAAATGGTGATACATTTGATAAATCTGAAAGTATTTCTTTCGAACGAATAGAGCCTATTCCGTAAAATAACTCTCCTATAACTAAAACAATACAAGCAATACTCCATATGAAACTTACTTGTTGATGCATTCCTGGTAAAGAAACAAATATAACACCTATCAGTGCAATAACTAAAGCAACGAGTTGTTCCTTTTGTAATTTCTCCCTATTCCTCTTTGCTTGTATTAATAAAATCATCATTGGTCCCGTAGCAGAAAGAACAGCAGCTAATCCCGAAGAAATATATTGTTCTGACCAATATAAACTTGCGAATGTCATAAATGTTAAACAAAATCCAGCATACATAATACGTTTTGAAAATATATGTGGCATAATTTCTTTTCGCTTTAATTTAAAAATAATCATAAGGATTATACCCGCTAAAAAGAAGCGAATTCCTGCTGAAAACAACGGTGGCGCCCCTGCTTCAATTCCAATTTTAATCGTTAAAAATGTTGTCCCGAAAATAATACATACTAAAATGTAATTAAAAATGACCATTTTACTTCCTCCTTTTTACTCTTAAAATGAGTATAGAGGCTATGGTGTATAACAGTGTATCGGTACATATAACAGTTACTTCAAGTTGTAGTTGATTCCCTATATATTTTTCGCTTTAATTAAATTAAAAAGAAAAATAGGTGAACCTATGAAGATTGTATTGCGTAAAGAAACAAACATACCGTATTACAAGCAAATATATATGCAAATTGTTGACAGAATACAAAGTGGTATGCTTTCACATGGTGAATCTCTTCCTTCTTTACGTTGTATGGCCACAGATTTACAAATCAATGTATTAACAGTTCGTAAAGCGTATAAACAGTTAGAAACGAAAGGGTATATACGCATCGAACAAGGAAAAGGTGCTTACATATATAAACGGGTAAAGAAAGATTTCAAACCAATTCCGTATAAATGGCAACAAACGAAAACGATTAATGTTATGCGTTCTCAATATGCAATGAATAAACACCGTAAATATTATGATTTTTCACAAGCAATTCTGTATCCCCGTCTGTTACCAAATCCATTTTTGGCAGACGAAATGCATAAATTGCTAGATAAAAATCCGATGTTGTTAGCAACTTATGGGCCAGTTCAAAGCGATTATGAATTGCGAGTTGAAATAGCAAATTACTTAAATGAACACCAAAAATTAGTGACGGACCCATCTCAATTATTAATTACAAGCGGAGCACAACAAGGAATTGATTTAATTGCTCAAACATTATTAAAACCTGGAGATACTGTATTAGTAGAAAGTCCGTGTTACAGTGCCGCGCTTGATGTTTTCATCAATAAAGGTGTTCAAATCATTCCTGTTTCTCTTGATAATCATGGAGTTTGCTCCGACTTAATTGATGATATTTGTCAAAGTAAAAATCCCGTTTTATTGTATACGAATCCGACCTTCCAAAACCCGACAGGTACAGTAATGAGTAAAGAACGAAGAATGGAACTTATAGAACTAGCGGAGCTATATCAATTTTTTATCATTGAAGATGATTCTTTCGGAGAAATATATTTTGAAGATGCTGTAGTACCACCTCCAATCAAAAGTTTTGATAAGGATGGCCACGTAATATATATAAAAGGATTTAGTAAAACGTTAGCACCAGGATTGCGTATTGCAGCACTTATTGCCGATGGCCCTATTTTTGAATGGCTATATGCAGTGAAAGGTTCAATGGATATCGGTAGTCCTTTATTAACACAAAAGGCACTTCTACCGTTTTTACGTGCGGAACGTATGAAAAATCATTTAGAAAAATTACGAACAGCTTTACAAATGAGACGTGATTTAACAATTGATATATTATCGCCATTAAAAGAACTAAACTTTGAAATACCAAATGGCGGTTTTAATTTATGGGTGACACTGCCTGATTCGATAGATCCCTTTACCTTATTACAAAAAGCAAATGAAGTAGATGTCTCTTTTTTACCAGGAACAGCTTGTCTATTAAATTACGAAACAAATGATAACCAATTAAGAATTAGCTATTCAATGTTAAACGAGAAAGATATGGAAATTGGATTAGAGAAATTATACGATACAATACGAAACAGTATTTATTAGAAGTAATATCACAATAGCCAACAATAAATAATACCTGCAAATGAAAATGTATAGTATGGGATATTATCTATTGTTGAGCTTTTTCGTTATTCAAATCTAGTTACTCTATAAGCTGTAATCTTGATTATCATTCCACTTTAACTACAATCTTTCCTCTAACATGTTGTCCTTCACTCAAAATATGAGCTTCTCGAACTCCTGCTTCATTAAATGGCACCACTTTACTTATGATTGGTTTGATTTTCCCGTTTACAATTAAAGCTGATAATTCTTCTAATTGTTTTCCATTTGGTTTTAGCCATAAAAATCCTGATTTTATTCCTTCTACTTTTTGTAGTGGTTCATGAACAATGGAAACTAGAACACCACCAGGTTTAATAATTCGAAAACTTTTTTCTTGCACTTCGCCACCTATTGTATCTAACACAATATCAAAATCTGATACTAGTTCTTCAAATTTATCTTTTTTATAATCAATAACGAGATCCGCTCCTAAAGACTGTAAAAATTCTTTATTTTTTCTACTAGCAGTCGTGGCAACAAAAGCTCCAAATAATTTTGCGATTTGGATTGCCAAACTTCCAACGCCACCAGCTCCAGCATGAATGAATACACGGTCATTTTCTTTTATTTTTGCGTAATCTACAAGACTTTGCCACGCTGTAAGTCCTGCAAGAGGAATAGAAGCTGCTTCTTCGTAACTAATATTATTAGGCATATGTGATACTAAATCTAATTGTACTGCAATGAATTCAGCATAAGAGCCGCTTCCTATATTTTCAGGTTTCGTAAACACTTTATCTCCTATATTGAAACACTCTACATCTTCTCCAACTTCTTCAATAACTCCAGCTACATCTAATCCTAAAGTGATTGGAAATGAAAAGCGTAACTGTTCTTGTAACTCACCTTTTCTTATTTTCCAATCAACTGGATTAACAGATGTTGCATGAATACGTATTAATACCTCATTATTCTTAACAACCGGTTTTAAAACTTGTCTTTCTTTTAATTCTTCAACACTGCCATATCGATCAATAACAATTGCTTTCATTTCCTCTCCTCCTTACTGTTTATTTTAATAACATACAATTATTTCTCAAAATTTTTTGCCTTGAATTACCATATACTTATTTTTGGGGGTAATTATGCAAAAAGCATTATAAAGTAAAACTTTAATCATTCCTCACCAATCGGGCTCTTACTGCCCGGCAAATAGCGGGATGAATTTCAAAAAGAATCTTACACACATCTTAGAATTATTCAAAACTGTATTATTAATTAAATTCAAAAGAAATGGGGCTAACTTTATGAGTGAAAAGATATTTAAAATAAACGGTATTGATATATGTACAGAAAGCTTCGGTAACTCTAATGATCCCGCTATTTTATTAATTATGGGAGCTACTTGTTCAATGATATATTGGGATGAAGAATTTTGTGAACAGTTGGCGAACACAGGAAAATTTGTTATTCGCTTTGATAATCGCGATGTTGGACGCTCTGTTACATATGAACCTGGCACTTCAAATTATTCAGTAACAGATATGGCTGAAGATGCAATCGGGGTATTAGACGCTTATCATATTGATAAAGCCCATCTTTTTGGTATGTCATTAGGTGGTATGATTGCTCAAATTGCCGCTGTAAAACATCCCGAAAGAATTTTGACGCTAACTTTACTAGCGACTAGTGTAATAGGATCTGATAATAATACTCGCGATTTACCCCCAATGGATGAAAGGATTTTAACACATCATGTAAAGAGCGCAAGTATTGATTGGACAAATAAAAATGATGTGGCAGAGTATTTAGTTTCAGGATCTCGTCTATTATGTGGATCAGAACGAATATTTGATGAAAATAGAGTTTATACACAAGTAAAACAAGAAATAGAACGCGCAAACAATTTATTAAGTATGTTTAATCACGCTTTACTTCAAGGTGATGATGCATATGAAGGTGTACTTCACTCCATACAAGCACCAACATTGGTTATTCATGGAACAGACGATACAGCACTCCCATTTGAACATGGCCTCGCACTAATTGATGAAATTCCAAGCTCAGTATTATTAACTCTTAAAGGGGCAGGTCATGAAAATCATCCAAATGATTGGGAAAGCATAATTACTGCGGTTTCTAAACATACATCTGAAATTTAGACAAACAAATAATTAACAGAAGGGGCACAAATTGTATTGTGCCCCCTTCCATTTACAAACAAAAACCCATCACTGTATTCGTATGTATAGTGATGGGACTTCTTATATTTTTCTATGTTTAAAAAAATGGACAATCTAATTGATCAACAGATTCCCATAATTTTTTTTTTGCATTTTCGGTGGATGTATTTGCTTCTAGTGTCATGTTTTTAAAAGGGTTTACTTCGACTTTTAATAAGGATGAAGGCTCCACATATAATGAGAAAACATGGCTGCTTGGTAAAGCTTTTGAAACGTCAATATCTCCTACTTGTTTAAATAATTGCTGCGCAGCAAAAAAGAAGAAATTAGTTGGATTTGATTGTTTATTCAGCCACGCAAGCATTTCAGGTGATACCGATTTATGAATATTGATTTTTACTCGATCACCACGTTTATATCGCCTAGATCGCATACTTCCACCAACTAACTTATCGTTAAGTTTGTAAATCCTAACTCTTTTTGCTTATGCTCTCTATATTTTGGCGAACAAGTATATACTAATAATCCTCGTGCATTTGTAAATAACGGATTATCTACAAAGATTACATTTTTGAGTCGTCCTTTTTGCTTTAAAATCATTTTTAAACTATTTTTAATAATTACTGCACCCCCGCCATAAATAAACACGTATGGATCGTCTTTCATATCATCAATTTTATTTATAATATCTGTTGCGACACGCGCTGCTAAACCTAATAGTGCCGGCTGTGATTCCTCAACTAATAAGGTATTTCTCGGATGCGTATCATTTAAATAAATTTGATTGAATTCTGTAATACTATCAATCGTCTTAGTTGGATACTTCCGGTTCCATCTCGTAATGATTTGTAGTAACGTCTCTTTTACACCATAAGATAAACCTTTACTTAGTTGCGGACGGAAATTTACCCCTAATGAAACAACTTCTTCTGTCGTCCCTGCACCAATATCAAAAGAGAGTAGAGTTTTATCTACAAAATCAATTTCAGAAACTTGATTTTGCTCACATTCTATTTTATGTTTCACAACATTTCCTTCTTCATCGTATACAATGCCCCATGTCCCAGAAGCACCCTCAGGCAGGCATTTACAATACTCAATTGAAACATTAATTGTCACATCGCGTCCGTTCGGATAATGGAAAATAACCTTATGATTTCCCATATAACGTTTTGCATTTTCAGCAGCTATTTCTTGTGTAATAAGCTGCATAGGAAGAGCGACAGATAAATCATAACGAATATTAATATGGCTAGAAGTTGGACTTTGACGCATAGCGCTTACCGCCAAACCTGATAGTATTGTAATAACCATTAACTCATCCGTTGACTTATTTGATTTCTTCTCTACCTCAGTACCTTTTAATTGATCTTGAATGACTTTTTCTCCAACGATGTATCGTACATTATTAAGCATTAACGATGGCGAACTTATAGTCACATCAATGTGGTTTTCTAATTCAGATAATGAAACATCTACCTCATCTAAGAGTCCTGTCGGCTCACCTATATATAAAGAATAAATACTCGGAATAAAAATAGGGTCTTGCCCTTTCACCATTAACTTCAAACCGTTGTTTCCTGCATCTGCACCAGCTTTTAAAAGTATAGACATAACTACCCCCTAAATTAATCTGACATCCCTTCCAAATATATGCGAGCCCATTCTTTTACATTCAAATGTATTGTAATTTTTTATTTATCATAAAACCAAAATATTGCATACTTACATATTATATGTAAAAAGTATTTGACATGATACTTTTCCAATTTTATACTTATATTTGTAAAGAATTTTTTACAATCGAGGGGGGCAATTATTTATTGAATACTAAAAAAACTATTTTTATAATCATTGTTTTAGCATTAATTGCAATACTAGTACATGGCACATATAAATACATCACTGAAGGTTCTATTTTGGGTGGTACGATTTTTGCTATCTCGTTAATACTTAGTAATTTAATTAATCACATTACTTGGGGAGATCCCCACGGTGTATCAGAAGAAAGTCAAGATGAAATGGGCCAACAAATTACATATAAAAGCTTTAAAATTGCGTATTTTGTGCTTGTAGTTGTAATGTTCCTTTTATTAATCTTCTCCGAAGGATTTTCTATGGGGGCTAATTTAGATGGCGTTAAAAACCTCCCTCTGTTCATCGCAATTTGCTCTTCATTCTTTATTTATCCTATTGTCGAACTCATAGTTGCAAAACAATATAAGTAAAAAGATGAGGTTTTCTACATGTAGAAAACCTCATCTTTTTATATTTACATACTCTCTACAATTGCTTTTAATTTATTCACAGTACGCCAATTCCTAACTGTAGCTGGTGTATGTAACTTCTGAAACTGGTTCATTAATTTAGAATTTCGAATGCTATTTTTGAAAAACAAATAAGCAACCTTCTCATCTATATAGCAATCTTCAAGTTCACTTTTAAATGTAAGCAATTGACTACTTTCCTCTTCAGAAAGTACATTAGCTAAAAAAGCAACATGAACACTTTCTCCTTCTAACAATGAATGAACTTCATACGGACATTGTTTAATAATATTTATAAATTCACCATATGTTCTTAGCATGACTGGAACATCGAAATCAAATTCATTTTTTATTTCAGATTGTATTCGGTCCTTTAGAAAGCTTATATCTTCCTCAGATTCGAACACGATATTACCACTTTGTATATATGTTTTCACTTGTTTTAACCCTATTGATTCAAACACTCGTTTTAAATCAGCCATTTTGATTACTTTATGTCCACCGACATTGATTCCTCTTAGTAATGCAATATAAAGTGTCATATTATTCCCCTCACAATAAAATAAACTTATCAATTGAATCGATTTTCCCACTCATATTTCTCGGATATTTGTTTTAATTCTTCTAACATATCATGAATAGATAATACCTCAAATAAAATAATAGACTCACTTGAAAAATGGTGATGATAATGATTTGGTTTATAATCTTTTAAATCATTTTTATAACTCCAAAATTGCTTGTCTAATTCAGCAATAAGTTTCAAATGTTCCTCATCAATTTCATTACAACGGTTTCTCAATATAGCAATTATAGAATGAATTGTTCGTTGTAATATTTCCCTTTCACTTTGTGACCAGTCACAAGTCTCAATTGACACTCGAGCTAAATTATCTATATGGTAAATGATTTGCTGTAATATATGAAGTTGGTTCTGCATGGTTAAAAAGCTTCTCATTTCCTTCTTTGTATGTTGATGATATTTCCAATCTTTCTGCTCATATTGAACAAATTGTATCGCCTTATGCAATAATACAGTCAATTTAGATAAATCCTGAGCGGTCTCCTTTTTCATACCTTTTCCTGCAACTAATGCAGTAATCCATTCTTCCATAATATTTGCTGTTTTAGCAAATAGATCCTCTGTACATCCAAAAATCGTTTTCGTGTAGTGTGGTGGGAAAATGAAAAAATTCACTAAAGTAGATACTATAATACCAGTAGATGTAGTAGCTAAACGAATTAAAAATGCAGTGAAATAATGATCTGCCGTAATTGGAATCATAGCTACAGCAGTTAAAGTTGCGACTAATGTTCCCGCATGTAACCTTAGTTTTTGACATGTAACGATCGTAAACATCGCAGCTAATGCATAAGAAATTGCTTGATGACCTAAGAAAAATATGAACGTCATGGCATATGCCGATCCAATTGTTGAGGCCGGAAAGCGAATAAGCCCTTTTTTTATTGAGTCTGTTGCAGTTGGTTCAATTGTAACAATTGCTGTTATTACAGCAAAAATAGTTGGAATGTTAAAAAATTCACAAACTAACACTGTAAGAAAAACTGCAATCCCAGTTTTAATCACTCTTCCCCCAACGATATTCCATTTTCTATCTTGATTCATTTTTTATATCCTTCATTTCTGTTTCATTTTATATACATATAATTATATATCACTAAAATAAAAAAACCTACTACGTGAATATTCAAGAGTAAGTTTTCTATCTCATTATTTCATTATAGGTAAATGCATTATTATTTGTTGGCCAATTGGTCCCATTCTTCTAAAACCTTTATCTTCGAAGCCGACTTTTGCATATAAATTTTGTGCAGGAATATTTCTTTCATTCACAGCAAGTACAACTTCATTTTTTATTGGAAAATAGCGTTTTACAAACTCTTCTAATAATAACAATGACTTTTTAGCGAATCCTTTTCTTTGTCTATTGTGATTAATAGAAAATGACGTTAAAAGTAAAGCATCCTCATTATCTGTGAACTCCTTTACTCTATCTCCCGTTTCCAATGCGAAAAGACCCACCGGTACCCCATTGTAATCTAAAATAACAATCACATTTTTTGTACGATTACTTTTTGCTTTTTCCAGTAATGCGCTTGGATCTGCTGTAAACTGAACTTGTTCACTTGGTAAAGTAAATGTTTGTATAACTTCTTTATATTTCTCCTTATACGGAACTAATTGAATTTCCCCTGTGTGTATGTTCATGCTAAACTCTCCCATTTTTTAGCTTATTAACTTATACCTTGCTGTGCTTTTGAATGCACTCTTCCATCTAAAAAGGTAATTTCAACAAATGAATTTGGATTGTTTCCTTTCCAAGCAAAAATTTGTTTAATTTGTGTAGAATGTTCTATCCCTTCTTCTATAAGTAAATCCCCTTCAAAACCAATTAAATCTTTCACTTCTGTATAAGTCATTCCTTCATTTATGTTCGAGAAATGATTTATATTGATAGATTCTTTCTGTTGCCTTTCCATCACAGTAGAAGAAGTTGCTGTTTGATTTTTCACTTCTTTTCTCTTTTCACACGCTGTCATACTGAAACCTAAGCATAAACTAAACAATATACATGCGCTTTTTTTCATCATAACAGTTGTCCCTCCCATCATAATTAAACCATATATTCCCTTAAAAATAAACTGAATATTTAATATTATACTTAAAAACCTCGCACAATTAAGTACGAGGCTAATTTCATTTATTCAAATGATTATTTGATTGATCATCCTGTTCTTTTCTTAACTCTTGTTCTTCATCTTTTGGTAATTGTTTATCATTATCTTTAATTGGATTCGTTTCTCGATTTTCAATCATATCATTTGGAACTTGTGGCATTACTCGTCCCACAATAGCCGCTAATTCATCTAGTATACCTTCACCTGTTTTTCCTTTTTTAATTTGCTTTCCGATTTGTTTGAGGCGTTCATACGTATCAACATCTGCTACAACGACTGCATTAGCACCGTCAGGGTCATTTTTTAAACTTTCTGCAACAGAATATTTAATTGATTCAACACGAGTTCGATCAAGTTTTGCTTTTACGTCTATACCTACAATAGCATATTTTCCAACAACGACCGCTGTCGCATCATTCACACCTGGCACACTTGCTGCTAAAGATGCTAAATGATCTGCCGCTTTTTCATTTGGCTTATTTGATTTATTCGTATAATTAACATTTTTCATTGAAACATTTTTTTGTTCCGGCTTTTCGTTTGGGTTTTCTTTTGTTCCAATACTGCATCCAGTTATAACGAAGCAAAGCATTAATATATATATTAGAGTTTTCATTATTTTCACCACTTCACTTTTAAGGTTTAATCATAAATTTTTTCAACAGCTTGCATTTTCTTTACCTTTTCCTCGACCCCGCTATTAGCATTAATGAATATTTGGTACGTATCTTTTCCTAAAGTACCTACAAATTCATAGCAAAGTACTTCATTATGCAAATCATTAACTACTACAGCTTTACGTTCTTCCATTACTTTTACATCCGGATTGATTTTCTTTCTTGCTTCTGCTGCAGTTAGCTTTGCCGATGGAACTGTTCGTTTTTGATGTGACGCTAAATATTCTTTTGCGGAGAACCCTACGATAGAACCGTCATCTAAAGCAATTTTCATTTGGATTGCTTCTGGATAAATTCGTACTCCATTTTCATTTACTACATACGTAAATACACCAACATTATCATATTGTGAGCTATCATAAAGCTCCATATTATTAAACTTATGGTCCTTTAAAAATTTTAAACCTTTACTACCTGCATCGTTTAAACTAACTTTCTGTTCTTTAATTTCGCGGTTATTCATAACCCAAATTGGATATCCGCCTTTTCCGGTAATATCCATATAGAACTCATTGTTCGTTGCTTCATCTTTAATTTTCACACTATAGAAGGATTCTTTCGCACCTTTTCCACTTTTCTCTACATCTACTTTTTCATTTCCTTTTAAATTCAAAAACGATTTGGCAATTTTCGCCGCTTCATCTTTAGAAATTGCCTTTCCTTCCGCTTCAAATCCGCCTTTTTTATTTTTTTGCGCACTTGTAAAGGTCGGTCCGAAGTTTGTAGAAGAATATGATGTTACGTTTTTCTCTACAGTTTTCAATCCATCAATAATTGTGTTATCTGCTGGATCACGATTTGATGCAAGTGCCATTTCTACATCCATCCAGCGTAAATTATTTTTCAAAACAAGATGTTGTACTTTTCTTAGTTCATCTTGTATATTTCCTGCATTTGAATATAAAGTTTGTAGCGTTTTATATTCTTGCTCATTTAACGGCTCTTTTTCTAAATCACGAATGGCTGCACGGTAACTGAAATCACCGATATTCGCTAAAAATTCTTCCGTTTTATTAAATGGCATTAATGTTAAAGGAAGTTGTCCTACATCTGAGCGAGCTTCAGATGTTAAACGCCATACATCCGCTAATGCAGGTGATAAAGATGATCGTGAATTCATCGCAAGTGTTGTGCCAATTTTATCGTGTAATAAATCGACTTCGTATGCTAAATCATGGAATGCACGTTGATAGCTATTTTCCGCTCGAATTAAAACCGCATTTTTCTCTTGGTGCTCTTTATAGCCCCAATAGCCTGTTCCTACTACACCGACTGTTAATAATACAATGATAATACCTCGTAACATTGTCCCACCTCCGCTCTATTTACAGAAAATATGTTTACCGATTTTTTTAATTTGTGGACGAGTCCAAATCCATTTACTAGTCGCAGTATCTGGATTAAAATAATATAAAGCATTTCCTGTTGGATCCCATCCGTTAATCGCATCTAAAACTGCTTTTTTTGCTGTTTCATTTGGCGTTAAATATATTTGTCCATCGGCTACTGCTGTAAATGCTCTAGGCTCAAAGATTACACCTGAAACAGTATTTGGGAATGACGCACTTGTAACACGATTCAAAATAACGGCAGCTACTGCAACTTGTCCTAAATACGGTTCACCACGTGATTCTCCGTATACTGCGTTTGCCATAAGCTGAATATCATTTTGAGAATAACCGTTCGGAACATTTGTCCCTTTATTTTGAGGTGGTTTATTCTCTTGGGCAGTTCCGCCGCTATTTCCTTTATTCGTTGTCGTCCCTTTATTAGCAGTTGACTTGTCATACTTCGTTGCCTTCACGAGCATTTGCTTCGTTTTAGCTCCAGCTAAACCATCAACGGGTAATCCGAATTTCTCTTGAAAATTCCGAAGTGCCCAGTATGTACCCCATCCGAAAACACCATCCACTTTTCCCGTATAAAATCCGTTATATTTCAAACGAGATTGCAGTTCAATGACATCTTCGCCAGATGCTCCTCTTTGAATAACTTGATTAGAAAAAGCTTCTACATTCTTTAGTTGTATACTACTGACCATTAAAGACAGTCCTATGAACGCAAGTAAAACTGCTATTTTAAAAATAGCTTTTTGGCGCATAATTTTCCCTCCTTAATTACGGAAATGATTTCTTGGTTATGTTTTGTAAAAGCCTCGCTTTTATGTAAAGAAGACAAAAAAATCCAAACTAATATCGTTGAAAAAATATGTAAACAATATAAAAAAAGGATAAAAGGAGTTCATCATGAAGAAATCGTTAAAACGTGTCGCACTCGTCATTCTGTTCCTAACAACATGTTCAAATATATATACAGGCTCATCAATTGTTCATGCGCAGCCGCCGTATGCCAAATGGGGTAAACTTGCCGTAGAAAAGACGAAAGAACAATACCCAAAAGCAGAAATTATTGACTATCTTCATATAGGTAGAAAACCAAAAACAGTTCAAATAACTGTTGAAAAATTTAAATTGTGGTTACGTGAAGATGGAAAAGAATATGGTGTTTTTGTTGATGTAGAATTTGAAACGAAGACGGAGAAATTTATAAAGTTGTCGTTTCAGAAGACGAGTAGATAAAGTGAAACTTTAATCAGCCCTCACCAATCGGGCTGCCCGTTAATGCGGGATAAAATGAAACCCTACTGTTAAAAATGGAAACAGTGGGGTTCCTTGCATTTCTAAAATTCTTTCCTAAAGTTTCGATTCCCTAAAAATCTTACCAATATACAAATAGCGCCAATTACTACAGCTATCCCTATACTATATAAAAGTACTTTACCATATCCACTTATTCTCGGATCTAAAAACGGATATGGATACCAATTCACGATTGGACCACGTATTAAGCTATATACAACGTAAAAACACGGGAATAAGAGCCAACTTGCAGCTTGTTTCCAAGTGATTTTCTTAATAGGTGGATTTAAAATCCAATCTAAAAGCATTGCAATCGGCATGATATAATGTAGCACAGTATTTACCCATGGTATTGCCGTTTGAAGTGACTCTTCTAACCCTCTTAGTAACAAAAAATAAACGAGTCCTGTCGTAAGTATGTATACCGTTGCCGCACCACGAAGTATACTAAACTGTTCTGAGCGACCAAATGTAGCTGTTCCGATACTGCTTAAAAGGAGAATACATGCAACTAAAATATTACTTTCAATGGTGAAGAAACTAAAAAAGTTAACTGGATTAAACGGCTTCACTTGTGCCCTAATTATGAATTGCGTAACAATGGCGCTACACACTAGAAGACTTAAACATAATCTAAATAAAGATAAAATTTTTTCATCCTTCATACATTCCCTCCTTTTCTTATATATAATTAGAATTTCCCTGTACATGCTCAATAAATAGTTTTAATGGAACAAGCCCACGTTTTGGCATATGACTACTTATAATAGCTACTATTTCTAACTGAGGAATGATAACGATGTATTGTCCGCCGTATCCCATAGCAAAATATATACAATACGGTATGTGAAATCTTCCGTTATGTAATACCCACCAGTGATATCCATATGCACCGACATGTTCATATGTTTCAAATAGAGCCCTACTTGACTCTTCTAACCATTTCGCTGATACAATTTCTTTTTCATTCCAATATCCATTTTGCAAAAATAACTTTCCTAATTTTAATAAATCGGTAGATTTCATTTTCATACCGAAGCCGCCGACATATATACCTTGCGGATCTTGTTGCCACTCGTATTCGTTAATTTCTAATGGATCAAATAAATATTTCTTTGCAAACCGCTCTGTCGACATTCCAGTAGCTTCTTGAATAATATAGCTCAGTAAATGAGAAGAACCTGAATTATAATTCATTTTTGTAGCGGGTTCTTCAATTATTGGCTTTTCTAATATGTACTGCACCCAGTTCTCTGATTCTACAAAGTCATTTGGGAATACTACTCCATTTCCAAACTCTTTCCAATCCTCACCAGTAGTCATTGTTAATAAGTGATAAAGCGTCAAATCATGTTTTTCTCCAGGTACATTTTCAATCCACTCTGTAATCGGTGTATGTATATCATTTATATAGCTCTTATCAAGAGCAATACCAATTAATAAAGATACAATACTTTTTGTAATCGAATTTATTTTATATAAGTTATTTGCACATTCAGGTGTTTTATAGTACTCAGTTGTTAATTCCCCTTTTTGATAAACAAGAAATGTATTCACTTTTTTCTTTTCGAATTTATTTTCTAGTTGCTTGAAATCCAAAAACTTTACCTCCATTTAAATAGTTACTCCATTTATTATATCTTGTTCCTTCATTTTAAACATAATTGTGCTCAAATAAAAATAAACCTGTCAGCCATAATGAACTGACAGGTTTATTTTTATAATTTCGTACGAACATTCCAAAGCTCTGGGAAGAATTGTTGATCAAGTACTCGTTTTAAATAAGAAACACCGGAGGATCCACCTGTTCCCATTTTATGTCCAATAATTCTTTCTACTGTTTTCATATGACGGAAACGCCATTGTTGTAGCCAGTCTTCAATATCAATCAATTTTTCAGCAAGCTGATATAAATTCCAATATTTTTTCACATCCGCATACACTTCCAACCATGCTGCTTCTACTGTTGCATCTTCTTCATAAGGCTGCGTAATATCACGGTTTAACACATCTTTATGAATAGGGAATCCTTCTTTTACTAATGCTTGAATCGCGACATCATATAGACTTGGTGCATGTAGCGCTTTATGAAGTCGTGCATGTAATTCTGGATCCTTTTCATAAATTTTTAATGCGTGTGGCGTTTTATAGCCAAGTGCATACTCAATCATACGATATTGATACGATTGAAAACCTGAAGCTTGACCGAGTGAATCACGAAACTCAATATATTCTGATGGTGTTAATGTCGCAAGAATATCCCAAGATTGAATAATTTGAGACTGAATTTTTGATACACGTGCTAACATTTTAAAAGCTGGTTGTAATTTATCTTGTTTAATAGATTCAATCGCCGCATTTAGCTCATGTAAAATGAGCTTCATCCAAAGCTCACTTGCTTGGTGAATAACGATAAATAACATTTCATCATGATGGTCCGATAATCTTTTTTGAGAAGATAGTAAACTATCTAATTGTAAATACTCCCCATACGTCATATTCTCTTTAAAATCCGTATGAATCCCTTTTTCCATAATTACTTTTTCATTTTCTTTCATATTAGCCAAACGCCCCTTTTATATGATTCTACTTATATTGGTCTAATAACGGCTCGAACTGGACTTCCATCTGCATCAGTTAATGCAAGTGGTAATGCAATAAGTTCATAATCACCGTCTGCTACATGATCTAGTACGACATTTTCTAAAATATGAATTCCATGTTTAAATAATTGATGATGCGCTGCTAATTCTTTATCATCTAGCGGATCAACTGATGGTACATCTACTCCGATTAAACGAATACCTTTCTCTGAAAGAAACGACGCTATGTCTGCACGTAAATGAGGGATCACCTCTGGAAATTCTTCAGCTTTTCCATGTGAAGATGTACGTAATAATAATCGTTCTACACCTTCTAAATGAAAGCTTTCTAATTCCTTTTTCCCGATGCTTTCAAGATTAGAAACGTCAATAATCCGTGCTGGGCCAACATAAACTTGAACATCTAAATCTAATACTTTCTTTCCATCATTATCAAAATGAAATGGTGCATCAATATGAGTGCCTGTATGAATACTCATCGTTAACTTTCCGACATTTACTGAGCCACTTTCTTCTTTTGACCATGAAACTTCATACGAGAACGGTGTGTCTCCTGGCCACGTTGCAATATTATTATTTAGCGGTTGTGAAATATCAATCCACTCTGATGTTTTCATATTTATGCCACAACCTCTCGCTTATTTTCAAACTGCTTATACTCTTCATTTTTCATAATTTTCTTTAATATTTGTACAGATTTCCACACTTCTTCGTATGTGTTATATAAAGCGACCGGCGCAAGTCTCACCCCATTTGGCGCCCTAAAATCTGGAATTACTCCATTTACTTTTAGTGCTTTACATATACGTGCTGCTTCTGCATGCTCTAAATAAATGTGCCCACCTCGTTTTTCATCCTCTAATGGATTTCCAATTGTAAATTCGAAATCTTTTAATTCATGTCCAATTAAATTCAGCATGTATCTCGTAATATGTAAAGATTTCTCACGTAAACGTTCAATACCAGCATCTTTGAAAATTTCAAGTGAACCAATTAATGCTGCTGTACTTAATACGTGCGGTGTACCAATTTGATAAGCACCTGCATGATCAGCAGCTGTTAATGTATGCTCCATATCAAACTGTTTATCTTTTCTAGAACTAAACCATCCAGACAATCCTGGCAGTCTATTAAAATGTTTACTATTTACATAAAGGCCTGCAACACTACCTGGTCCTGCATTTAAATATTTATAATTGCACCAAACAGCAAAATCGACATCCCAATCTTTGAAATGATGCGGAATAGATCCTATTGAATGGCATAAATCAAATCCGATATGAATGCCGCGTTTATGAGCTTCCGTTGTTAAACGTTTCATATCCAGAATTTGACCACTTCTATATAAAACAGAAGGTAATAAAATTAAAGCGATATCATCTTCCATCGCATAAATAATATCTTCTTCAGAAAGTGTTCTACCATCTCGGCTTTTCACTCTTACTAGATGTTCATTTGGGTCTAATCCTTTTAGACGAATTTGACTTTGAAGTGCATAAATATCTGACGGGAAAGTTAATTCATCCGCAAGTATTTTTGTACGTATTCCTTTTGGTTCATAAAACGTCGCAATAACTTGGTGTATATTCGTAGTCGTAGAACCGGTTACAATAGTTTCTTCGGGTAAAGCTCCAATAAGAGGGGCTGTAAGTTTACCTAATTTCTCTGAAAGGAAAAACCACGGGTGCTCACCTTCTGTCCAGCCGTCAATGCCATACTCTTTCCAAGATTCTAGCAACGTAAGTAATGATTTCTCTGCTCTTTTTGAAAGTAGCCCTAATGAGTTTCCATCTAAATATATAGTACCTTCTTTTTTATAGAATTCAGTTTGAAAATCTTTCAGTTCATCATGTTTATCACATTCAAGCGCATACTCATAAGTTGGTTGAAATGGTTCTTTATACATGGTGTCACCTTCTCTTAATTTTCTTTTTATTCTAACTAATTGAAATATATCACCATAATTGATACAACGTCAATGATATTGTGTCAGTTGACTTTATATATGAACTTCTTTTACAATACAGTTATATTTTCAGATATTTCAGTATAAAGAGGTGATTCTTTGAAAAACTCTACTCTTTCATCAAGAAAACACCGCTCCTTAGAAACGAAGAAGAAACTATTACACTCTGGTTACACTATTTTTATAAATAATGGATTTCAAAAAACGACAATTACACAAATTATTAAACATGCAGAAACTGGTTATGGAACAGCATATGTATACTTCAAAAACAAAGATGATCTCCTAATTAGTTTAATGGAAGATGTTATGAATCAATTTTATAATATTGCTGAGCTCTCTTTTTCTCCACAAACAAAAGAGGAAGCACGTATAATGATCCAAAATCAAGTTAGAGCATTCCTGCAATTAGCAGATGAAGAACGCGCTATTTTGCACGTTGTAGAGGAAGCGATAGGATTATCAAGAGAAATACGGCAAAAATGGGATGAGATTCGGGAACGTTTTATAACAAGTATTAAACAGGATATTACTTACTCTCAAGAAAGTGGATTAGCACAACCTAATTTAAATAAAGAGATTGTAGCACGCGGTTGGTTCGCGATGAATGAATCGTTTCTTTGGACTATTACGCAAAATGATAAAAAGATTAACTTAGAGGAAATTGTGTATACGTTAACGGAGATGTATACGACCGGGTTATATAAATAGCACACCTTCAATAAGTAAGGTGTGTTATTTTACATCTATAAAAATATATTATCTGGGTATGGTAGCGCTAAAGTAGGCTTTTCAGAAAATGAGAAATATTGTAGTTTTAAAGATTCACCATCTATCGATTTCAGTTTTCCACTAGTAATTTCACATTCAAACACAACAACAATATATTCTACTTGATCGCCATTCGGATATATATGACGGAACCTTTCCCCTCCAAATACCCCTTTTTGTTTTTTTACTTGCACTTTCAAACCCGTTTCTTCCCACACTTCACGAACTACCGCTTCTTCTGGAGTTTCTCCAGGCTCAATTGCTCCAGCTGGCAAACTCCAGTATTCCCCGCCAGGATATTGAAACAAAATATCTCCCTGCCCATTCTTTATAACAGCAGCTACACTCGGTATTAGAATTAGTTCATGGCCTAATTGCTCACGGATTTTTTTATAATATAGCGACATCGACATATAATTCTCTCCCACTCCAATAATAAACAACTGTATTTTCTGACACCTATTGTATAATAATACCAATAGCAATTTCTATATAGAAAGGATAAGAAAATGACCCAAGTACAACTAGTAAATAGCTTTCTATCATTTTTAGGTACGACAAAACAGCCTACTAGCTTAAAGTTTTTAAATGAGCTTATTAAAGCTCATCAAGAAAAAATAAAATGGGAAACCCTTACTAAAATAATTGACTGGGAAAAGGGTAATGAAACAGGTAATTATTTTCCTTCCATTGAGACATACATAAACCGTATTACAACAAAAGGTCTCGGGGGTACTTGTTGGACGCACTCAATTGGATTCCATTGGTTATTATCAAATCTTGGTTTTAATGTTCATTTTATGTATATGGATCCCGGACATTTATGCTTACGGGTTAACTTAGACCAACCTTATTACGTTGATGTTGGTTATTGTGCACCTTTATTCCAAGCTTACCCACTTTATGAATCATTTCAAGTAAGTAATGTAAGAGAAACTTTCACTTATGAAGTCTCAAATAATAGGATTAAAATTGCTAGAAATCCAGGTCCAGCAAAAATCTTACATACAGATCCAATACATTTATCAAGTATGAAAGAACTCATTAAAAAGTCTAACGATTGGCATACATCTCCTGTATTAAAGAAAATTCAGATTTTCGGTTATATCGATGGTATTCCAACTTCTATTAATGATAATGTTTTAAAACGATATTTCCAAGGTAAGAAAATAGAACAAAGCCTTACATCTTCTGAACTTAATTATTGGATAACAGAAAGATTTTGTATTAATCAAGAAATATGTGAAAGAGCTATTGAGATTTTCAATGAAAAATCTTCAAATAGAATGTGGCCATAAAGCATACTCCTTATGATCTACATAACTAACAACATCCCATTTTAACTTTTCATTAATTTCACTCATAAGTTCGGGTATTACTACTTCACCATATTTTTTAAAACATTCATGAGTTTCTTCGTAATTTTAAAATAAAGTTTGATTAAAAATATCGTGTTAACCCGTATTCTATGGTAAATAAAAAGAATCCATTTTGAAAAAGATTGATCAAAATGGATTCTTATCCAGCAGGTTTATGTTTTGATTTTATAAAAAAGTTTGATCATTTTCTATCAATGAAAACAATTAATTGACTATTTTTATTATGAAAAGGTCGGAGCAGGAAATTCATCAATTTTGATACGAAGTAAACTATAAGGTTTCTGTCGTAAGTCTTTTCCATAATGAAATCTAGGCTGTCGATGTAATTGGTTCACAATGACATACAAATATTGATCCGGACCAATTGAAAAAGTATCCGGCCACAAAATTCTCGGATCATGTGCAATAGTTTCCATTATGCAATTTGGAAATATCTTACGGATACTGTTATTTTCATAATCTCCAGCATAAACAGTTCCTTTTGCATCAGTGATCATTCCATCAGACGCACCTTTTTCTCCCCAATACTCCACATGATAAGGTAAATTCATGTCCGATATCGTTCTGTCTCTCAGGGCTTCTGTTGAGATCGAGAACAAATGCCGACTGGTTAGTGGAGCAAAAAATAATATCTTTCCATCAGGAGAAATCGCAAGACTATCAGACGCCAATCTAAATGGAGAAGTTGAACCGTCTTTGTTTCGATTCATTAAAATTTGACCTTCTACTTTCGGTAAAAAATAGGGATCGGGTGAAGTTGAATTTGCTCCATTTAACCGTCTAAACGCGTTTCCATTTGATAAATCTACGACGATAATAGCTCCTGGTCCTCTTGAAGAAGAATCCGTTATATAGGCATAACCTGCTTTTCCAACACGAAAATCAAAACGGACATCATTCAGATAAGTTGTAGGCAGGACAACATCTTCTGTAAAGGTATATACTTTTCTTATTGTATTGGTTTCTAAATCAACAGCGACTAATTTTGCCCCCCCTTTAATAGGTTCAGAAAAATTTGGTGCCGCTGTATCTAATATCCAAAGCGTTCCCCTTCCATCAGCAACTACACTTTGGACACTGATGAAAGTCATTGGGATATTCTCGGGGTTAACCAAATTGGTTTGTAAATTAGGATAAGGCTGCAATTTATCCTCAAAAATTTCCGCCACAGTAAATTTAACATCGTCTCCCCATTTCGGAAAGCAAATGAAAATACGACCGGTTTCTGAAACAGTAACACCTGTAGGCATAGCCCCATAAAATGCATAAACTAGTTCTAAATTACCGAAATATTTTTCACTAGGTAACATAGGTTTCATAATATCCTCCTCAAGCATTCAAACGGGATATCTCCTATATATGATTTATATTTTTTCTAGTGCATGTTTCTTAATAAGTTTTTCTATACGAAAAGATGATTGAATTGATTGTTTTCGAAATTTAATAAGTCTGTCAGAAGAAAGGAAACATTTTAATTTAAAGGTCTCCAGATGAAGTAGAATTCAATTAGCAGGTAGCGAAGTTCTATATTCCCGAATCAACGTTAAGCTGGTATAAAAAATGGGGAAATTTCCCCCTTTAAATTTGTGAAAAAATGTACTTAAGCTAAACTGCCCGTTAGTTTAAGTGTAACACTTCACAAACAATCTTTTGAGTATTCTTATTATTCCTGTTTCCTCAACAATCTGGCCCTTTAATTGAACAATACAACTGAAATTTAAGGGGCAAAAAAAACCTTATATTAATACAGGATTTTATCAATCTTTTTTATAAATTATCAAACTTTATTTTAAATCAATACCACACTTTATTCCATGTTCCATGAGTGACTAACGGGTGCTTTGAACAAGAAAATAAAGGTGAGTACATATTATACATGACTAATATGCGCTCACCTTTATTTTTTAAAGATTTTTAGCTTTTAGGTCTTGATAATAATTTTTAGTGGTTGTATTAACAATTTATATTTAGTAAAATTGCTTTTTATGAATTTGATATAAGTCAAAAGAATTTCCTGTCCAATATAACTACGCATGTTAGCCCACTTCTTCTTTATCCAGTCTACTTACAATTCCAACTATAAATTTATATTCAATCCTCCTCTTCTTAACCTTTTTAAACCTTTCTTTCGTATCAAAAATTAAACACGTTTTCCGAAACCACACTCGTACATATAAAGACTCAAAATAAATAGGTTTTATAATTCCTCGTTCTTCAAATTCAGTTCCATCTTTATTTTCAGTTTCTGTTCGAACGAACCACCTATTTCCGAAGCCAATTTCAATATACTTCACACACTAACCCCCATTAGGAAATTTCCCTTCTAACAATTCTATTATTTCCCCGGTAAGCGCACATTCCGACAGAACATGAGCCCACAAAGAAAAAGTAGATTACAAAAATCTACTTTATAACTTATATTTTTGCATTCGTTTATAAAATGTACTACGGGGTACATCTAATAGTTTTGCAGCTAATGAAACATTTCCGTTTGTCTTTTGTAATGCTTCAATCATGCTATCACGCTGTATTTTTTCGCGAAAATTCAATGTATGTTCGGTTTTATTTTCAACTTGTAACTCAAGTTGTTGTTGATTTCCCATCATTGTTTGTATCAAAAGAGCGACTTGTTTTTCGCATATTTCCCGTCCTTGCGACAAAATGTAAATGCGTTCTAATGCATTTACTAGTTCTCGAATATTTCCGGGCCATGTATGTTGTAAAAATTGATTGCAAATACTCTTCGGAAATACAACATTCCAATTCTTCTGTTCGCAAAAGTGTTGTATAAAATATGGGATATCCTCTTTTCTTTCTATTAACGATGGAACATATAACGGATAAACGTGCAAACGATAATATAAATCTTGACGGAATTTTCCTTCTTCTACTAACCTTAGTAAATCTTTATGTGTGGCAGTAATAATACGAATATTTACTGGTACCTCTTTTGAACTTCCTATTGGAGTTATTGTGCGTTCTTGTAAAACACGCAATAAGGCTACTTGCATCTCTGGTGGTACTTCGCCAATTTCATCTAAAAACAGTGTTCCTCCATTCGCTTGTTCAAATTTCCCTTTATATCCTTGACGTCGCGCACCTGTAAACGCACCTTCAGCATAACCGAACAATTCACTTTCCATTAATTCTTTAGGCAAAGAACCGCAGTTAACAGCTATAAAGGGTCCGTCTTTTCTTGGACTATTTTCATGAATCGCTCTCGCGACATATTCCTTTCCCACTCCTGTCTCACCACATACATACACACTAGCATCAGTCGTTGAAACAAGCTTAATTTCTTCTAGTGTGTGTTGAAATGCTCTGCTTGTCCCAGTAACTCCTGGAAAAGTAATTCCTTTTATAAATGTGAGAGCAGAATATGTATTCATTTGTTCGTTTTCCTTTAAATACATACATTTCCCAATCATTCTTTCATTACTATATGCTGGTATCTCTAATTTAGTTTCTAATCCATGGTGCATTAACTCTTCAAGTTTCATTCTTGACCAATTATTTATTCGTTCACGAACGCTCTTACTCGCAGAAACGATAACATCACGATGATTACAAATAACTACTTGTTCATCACTATCAATGACATCTAAAAAACGATGAATTAAGTGTAATTCATTTTGATGAACTCTTATGCTACATTCACGTTCTATCGCATGTGCAATTGAAGTTACCATACCGAGCATATATGGATGCGAAAATTCAATTGGACAGGAGAAATCTAGAACACCAATTAATTTCCCGTCATCATTATGAATGGGAGCAGCCGCACAACTCCAGCTATGAGATAACACGGAGTAATGTTCAGTACCACTTATCATAATAGCTTCTTCAATTTCTAGCGCTGTTCCTATTGCGTTTGTCCCCACAGCTGCTTCCGTCCATTTTACACCTTCAATAAAATTAATATGTTTCGCTCGCTTTAACGTTTGTTTATTTCCACTTAACGATAGAACATAACCATCTGGATCGATTAATAATGCCATCATTTGTAGTTCATCAATGGTTTTTCTCATATTTTGTATTTGAGGGATTGCGATATCTAGGAAGATTTCACTCTTTTTCTTTTGATCTTGAAAAAAAATAGAAGACAAAATTTTCTGACCTTTATTCATGTGAGGATTCACATTTGCTTGTTTACATCGATGCCATGACTCTGAAATTCTTTCGTTTATACGTTTCGAATCAAGGACTCCTTCATTAATAAACTTTTTCCATGTATGTAAGTAAAACGGTGAAGCTAACATTGTATCATCTCCCTATTCATTGTTTTGGAGATCTGTAAAAACATACTTTTATTATAAAACTGAATAAAAGCGTTTTCAATAAAACTAGAAAGACGACACAAATATGTTAATAATTTGAATATCTTAATGCACTTCTTTATTCTTTTTTAGTAGCACTATATTTTGTATAATGGAAGCAAAGAAAATACATAACCAAAACCACTTTTGTGGATTACCGTTTATAAAGAAAACAATCACGGCTATTGCAAATAAAATAGTGGATGCTAAACTAAAATATAATTTTGTTTTCATTCCTATTATCCCTCACCCCTCTATTACTTTACAGTACATACTAACTCTTCATTTTTCATCTCTACTATGTACTCCTGTAAAACATATTCTTTCCCGCCATGGTTTTCATACCATTCATGTATTCTTCTAATATGCCTCTCGTCACTTCTAATTTTCGATTCTATTTCTTTATACTGTTCATAACTATCATATTCCCATATGGCAAATACTTCAGACGTACCATTCTTATTATCTTTCATCCAGCGTCCTATTAGCTTAGAACCATGCTTTAATTGATTAGGTAAGTTCGTGTTATTGAAATGATCATTAAATACTTCTATGAATTCATTTTTCACTACATAGTACTTCCTTCTGTAAAACATACTTCTTCACCTCTTTTATGAAAAGTATCAGTAAACCTTCCCATCACTACCGTATTATAATACTTTCCGTCCGATAGTCTTTTGTCATTTTTCAAAACGCCTTCTACTTCAAAACCTAATTTTTTATAAAGATGAATAGCTTTCTCGTTTATCTCTAATACTTGTAAAGATATTTTATTTACTGCATTTTCGTCAGCCCATTTAATAGATTGTTGTAATAGGCTCTTACCCATTTTATATCCCCAAAACTCTTTTAAAATGCAAACGCCAAACTCCACTTTATGAGATAATCTCTTAAAATTTGATCCTTCACACCTTGAAAATCCAACGATTCGATTGTGCACTTCTGCAACTAAAAAGAGATTCTTCGTCTCTTCACTATCTGTTTTTATTATTTTTTGAAATCCTAGATTATCTATAAATCCCTCTCCAGCATCTCTATCCATATTTTCAGTTTCTCCATCAATCTGAACTCTAATTTTCGATAACTGGTCAGCATCTTTCTCAGCTGCAGAACGAATTGTATAAGTTAATCCATTTATATGAAACTCTTGCTCTTTTATAATCATGTCAAACTCCTTTCAAATGAGTATACTGGTGCTATTACAACTTGTTTACCTTGTTTCTCAAAGTCTTGAACAGTTTCTTTACTAGCCTCTTCGTCAGTTATAATAAGGTCAATTTCTTTTAGAGACTCTCCTCTTATAAAACAATCTATTCCAAGTTTATTATGCGGAGCTAAACAAATATTTCTTCTAGCAATTTCACTTACTCTTTTACTAAAATAAGCAACTTCAGGTGTTGCTGTACTTATACCTTCTAATGAAATACCTCCACCTGTAGAGAAATAAAGATCAATAGAAAATCTACTTATCAATTCAGAGGCAAGTGTATCAGTAATATTTCCTGAAGGTTTTACTTTTCCGCCAATTAAATACGTATCAATGTTCTTATAATCTCTTAGATGACCAGCTATTTCTATAGAATTCGTAATAACCGTACATGATACTTCCGGTAAATATTTTAGCAGTGCATAATGAATGGAAGCCCCACCAATAAAAATTGAATCATCTTCTTTTATATAAGATGCCGCAACTTTTGCGATTGTGTCCTCATATATTGAACTATCACTATAACGCTTAGCTGGTTCCACAGCTAAGTTTCTCACTCGTGCAAGTTCAATTGCACCCCCATGGGTTCTTTTTAATAACCCTTCCTTCTCCATAATAGACAAATCTCTTCTTATAGAATCGATAGACATATCGAACCTTTCCGCAAGATCCTTTGCGATTACTCTTCCATCTTTCTTAAGCAATTCTAAAATGTTCTCTCGACGTTCTTCAGTAAACATGTTGCCACCACCATTATTGAAGATTCAGAAATTTAAACTTTATGTTAATTATATGCACGTTTCTTCCGTTTTACAATATTTTCAATCCTTTTTCTTCCGTTTTTATGCAGGTTCCCCCCATTTTTTCCATTTTATTAACTCAAACACCGGATAAATGTACATTTGCATATTTTACTAAAAGGCTTCTATTTATTTCCTTATTGTTGTAAAATTATTCCTATGTTTTACTTTTTAATACAGAAAGGAATTTCTATGAACTCTTTAATTAAAGTAACTTGTACAGCATTATTATTTACAGGAATATTAACAGGATGTAATAGCAATACTACATCAAAACAAGAAAAGAGCGCTCTCGAAAAGAATGCAATGCATTATGGAGAAATAGTTAAAAACGAATACTATAGAGCGACAGTTGAAAATGCAAAGTTTGAAAAAATAGACGAAGAGCGACGCCTTACTACTCGTGTTATGATTAATAATGTTCGAGACGATGGACAAACTATTGACCTCTCGGAAATAAAATATTTCATACAAGATGAAAAAACTGGTGAGAAATATGAAGGTGAAGCTCATCCGATAGATGACGAGCACTATAAAAATGTTCCACACGAATTCTCATTAACTACTGACATTGTGTTTGAACTGAAAACTTCACCAAAAGATTTAAATAATATGTATTTATACATAGATAGCAAAGCTGCGCCGTTAACAAATACATATTGGAAGCTTGATAATTTAGTATCTAAATAGAAAGACCAGTCTTATACGACTGGTCTTTTTACATTCATACATTTAACACTTTCATTAACACTTATATTAATTTTCTAATAACAACTTGAATAACATCAGCTAAACCAGTGTGCCCTTTCCCTTCAACTCGCTTTTGTTCTCCATTAAAGAAATGAATTACCTTATGTTCTTCACACCAAGTAAGGATATCAATTGGATCATACAGCATATCAACATCTTTTGGTCCACCAGTACCATAGTTTATTTGTTTTTTTGAGTAAACTTCAAACATAATTAATCCACCAGGCTTTATCGTTTGTATCATTTTACCTAATATCATTTTTTTATAATCATCATGAAAATGTCCAAATACCATAATTGCTGCATCATATTCATTTTCTGGCAAACTATCAGCTAATAAATCTACTTTTTTTGTATGCACGTTTACGTTATGCTTCTCTGCCAATTTTTTTGTCTTTTCTAATCCATCTTCCGAATAATCAATAGCTGTTACTTCGTTCCCTTGTCTTGCTAGAAATACAGCATTTCTACCTTCTCCCTCCGCAAATGCTATTACTTTATTGTGATTTGCTAAACGAAATGCTTGTTCTTTAATAAATGTATTAGGTTCTTCCCCGTAAAAATATTCATCTGATTTATATCGATCATTCCAAAAATTATTCATCATCTTCTCTCCTTCTTCATATCATTTTCTAACTACAATCAAAGATATTAAAGAGCCTTTTTATCCTTAATTACTTTAAAAATAAAAGCAGATTAAAAATCCACTTTTATTTTTTTCGCAAGATCTACGATTTTTTGATTTCTTAACTCTTCTTCCATTTTCTCTTCTGCTGCGAGCATTGCCTCATTAATTAAACATCCAGGTTTGTCATGTAAACAACAGTCAAACAATGATGTTTTGCCTTCAATTGCATGTATAATATCTAAAAATGAAATATCTTCCCAATTCTTACTAAGCGAGTAACCGCCCTTTGGACCAGATGATGAGTGTATCATCCCTTCCTTCGTCAACTTAGTTAGTATTTTAGACAAGTACGTTGGTGAAACATTTTGCATTTCTGCTAATTGGTGAACACTAACTAACTTATTTGGTGTGGCCTTTGCCAGAAAAAGCATTGTATGAAGAGCATAATTTGTAGCTTTAGAATATTTCATAGTACAGCTCCTATTGTAGACTTCATGTATCTACAATAACTTTATTTTTTTATTATGTCAAACGTTTGTAATACTCCATACAACATTATTTCTTCACAAGTAATACATCTGCTGCGCAAATCGTCACTTCTCTAAATGGAGAGTCAAATAAAACACCTAGTTCAAAACCATCTTCAGTAAGAGCTATTTCATGATATAGCCACCAAGCACTGTCAAAGTTTTCCTGCATAGAACACTTTGTTACTCCTATAAAGGTTACTTCAAGTTTATCAAATTCACTAAAAGTACCACTGCAATCTAATACGATAGACAAAGTATCTTCTGATTCTCTCTTTATTACTTTAATTACACTATCGTGTAGTGATGTCTTGTGTAACTGAGCGACATTTGACGGAAGTTTTTTCTCAATGGAATTAAAATATTCTACGTATGATTGATCTAATTGTGCCATTCTTTTCTCATAATCTGTTGTCCACTCTTGCATAAGTTTTTTCAGTTCACCTGATGGGTATTCTGAATTAATTGTTATGTTTTGTATAATTGAGTATATCGATTCAGGAAGGAATTTTAATAAATCTATTTTCCTTTCCTCTATTTCTTCCTTTAAACTTTGTATATCCATTTCCGACCATTCTTTTATAGACTCTATAAAACTTACAAATTCTAAAACTTGCATTTTTTTATACCATTCTCTAGTAAAATATTTCAATGACACCTCTCCTAAAATATCTTTACATCCAGTAAAAACAATATATCCACTTATTATATCATTCCAATAACTATTTTTTCTAAAGAAATAATGTAAAAATGTAAATATTCCGCCTATTATTTCTAAAACTTCAGAATATTTACAAAAGTATAAAATTAGAATACATTTTAGCTGTACAAGATTCACCTGTACAAAAATTCAAACAAAAAGGGATGGTTATATGTTGAAGAAATTAGTAGCAGGGACATTAGTAGCGGGTTTTGCATTAACTGGAGGACTAGGTGCAGTAAGTGCTGAAGAAAAAAGTAACACAATTAAGTCATTTGATTATTTAAAAGTGGATGAACAAAATGTTAATTCATTTGCAAAATTAAGTGATCAGGATAAGAAAGATATCCAAATTACTATGGTATTACCAGAGCAAAATGAAAATGGAGATTGGCTAGCTTATGGTTTTACTAGCCGCGAAACATTAGATGCGTATATTGAAAAGGATAAAAAAGCAATTAAAAATAATATTTATCCTTTAGGTAGCGGTGCTGGTAGTACTGATTTTTATGAACATAAAGATAAAGGTGGCCAATATATATACTGGAGCAGCGGCTTTAAAAACTTACCATCTAGCTGGAATGACAGAATTTCTTCTGTAAGTACAGCGTCACCTTCTGCAAGTTATTCAACGACACTTTGGGAGCATACTTCTACACAAGGATTAGGAAAAGGTGTTATATTTAAACACGCTGATTGGTATGGTAAAACTGCTAATTTAGCTCCTGATTGGAACGATATTACTTCAGCGATTGAAATTAAAAAATAATAAGATATTCTATTAATAAAAAATCAAACCACTATTCTCTTATTTGTTTAGAGAATAGTGGTTTATTATATTTCCATTTAAGCATGTACAGCATGTCCTACCGCTTGCATTAACGCTTCATGAATTGCTTCTGATAAAGTAGGGTGTGCTGCAATATAATCTCTCATTATATCAGCGGTAACTTCTGTATGAATCATTACGGTTCCTTGACCAATAAGTTCAGTTGCATGAGGACCGATAATAGAAATCCCTACAATTTCTTGGTATTTAGGTTCTACAATGACTTTTACTTTACCTACTTGTTCTCCTAAAATAAGAGCTTTTCCGTTCGCTGTAAAAGGAAATTCTCCGATGAGAATATCACCATATTGTTCTCTTGCACCTTTTTCACTTAACCCGACACTAGCTATTTCTGGAGCTGTGTATATACAACGGGGCACAGCGTGATAATTTACTTTCACGTCTTCTCCGCTTGCGTGTAATGCTGCTGTCGTTCCTTCATGGAAGGCAACATGAGCAAGCTGAATTCCACCGATCACATCACCAGCTGCGTAAATATGCGATACGTTCGTTTGCATATGTTCATTCACAGCAATCCCTTTATTTGAAAACTGAACCCCTGCCTTTTCTAATCCTAATTGTTGCACTCGTGGTTTTCTTCCTACAGAAACAAGAACAAATTCTGGAGTTACTTCATGAGTAATTCCCTCGTATTCAAATGAAGCTTGCTTCTTATAGTTATTTAAACCTTTTAAAACTGCTCCCGTAAAAATTTTCACCCCATCTTTTTCTAATTTCTCTCTTAAAGTATTCGCGATATCTTCATCTTCACCAGGTATTAATTGCGGTGCCATTTCAACTATCGATACTTTTGTGCCAAGTCTACTATAAATGCTTGCAAACTCGCATCCTATTACACCACCACCAACGATTAACAATGAAGATGGTACACTCTCAAGAGACATGGCATGGCTACTATTTAAAATCCATTTCCCCTCAAACGGAGCGAATGGTAATTCTGTAGGTTCGGAACCAGCTGCGATAATAAAGCTCTCTCCATCAACTACTTCTTCTTTATTTCCTTGTATAACTCGCATACGATGATCCGTTTCGAATTTCGCTTTTCCTTTTACAACTTTAATTTTATTTTTCTTCATTAAATATTGTATTCCTTGGACGAGTTGCATTACGATTTGTGATTTCCTCGCCTGTATTTGATCCCAATCAATTGATATACTTCCTGTATTAAGCGTAACCCCATAATCATTCGCTTTTCTCACAATGTCATGTACTTCAGCACTTTCTAACAGTGATTTCGTCGGCATACACCCAACATTTAAACATGTTCCGCCAAGGTCAGCTTCATCAATAAGAGTGACATCTTTGCCATTTTGAGCCGCGGTAATTGCTGCTACATAGCCAGCAGGTCCGCCCCCAATAACAACTAATTTACTCATTCTCTCACCTTCTCTTTATAAAAGAATTGTTATAGGTTCTTCTAAATAATGTTTAATTGTGCGTAAAAATGCAGCTGCTGGTGCACCGTCTAATACACGATGATCGAATGTTAAACTTAAAGGTAACATACTTCCTTTTCTTAATTTTTTCCCTTTAAATACAGGAACATGTTCAATTGCACCTACACCTAAAATACCAGTTTCAGGTGTATTTAATACCGGTGTGAAATATTCAATACCAAAGCTACCTAAATTACTAATTGTAAATGTCGTTCCGTGCATATCATCACTACTTAAGCTACCTGCTCGTGCCTTTTGTGCCACATTCTTAATCTCTTTAGACAACTCTACTAAAGATAAATTATTTGCAAAGCGAATAGCTGGAACGACTAACCCTTTTTCTAATGCGACTGCCATGCCTAAATGCACATGTTCAAATTGATGAATTGCATCATCTATATAAGCGCTGTTCATTTCTTTATGCTCCCCAAGTGCTAATACAACAGCATGCGAGACGAAATCCGTAATAGTTAATTTATTATCATATCTTTTTTGTACAACTTCCGCTATTTCTTTATGTAAAGCAACTAAATCTGTTACATCTACTTTCATCGTTAACGTTAATTGTGCGCTATTTTGTAAGCTTGCGTGCATACGATTTGCGATTGCTTTACGCATACCAGTAACAGGAATCGCTTTACTTTCTTCTCGTTCAGATATTTCCGGAACGTTTACTCTTACCTCAAGTACTTTTAATACATCTGCCTTTGTAATCCTTCCGCCAGGACCTGTACCAACTAATGCTTTGATATCCAGATTTTCAGACTTTGCAATTTTCTTGGCTACAGGTGAAATTTTAATTCTTTGCTTCGATACTTCTTTCCCATTTGCTTCTTGATTTTGTACATTTTGTACTTCTATATTAGATGTTTTTTCTTCTACAACATGTGTGCTTTCCTGCATTTCTACCTTTTCATTCGGTTTACCGATGTAGCAAATTACAGTACCAGGCGGCACTCCTTCATCTTCACTTACAGCTATATCAAGTACCGTACCATCAGCTGGCGCTTCAATTTCCGTTTCAATTTTTTCTGAATTAATACTAGCAATTAGTTCTCCTTTTGCTACATTATCGCCTGCTTTAATATTCCAGCTCGTAATAATACCTTCTTTCATCGCCATACCTAACTTCGGCATTACAACTTCTACAGCCATGTCTCTCTCTCCCTTCTCATCGTTTTATTACACATGTAATAAAGATTGGTCTCCGATCATTTCTGATACAGTTTCAATTACTTTTTCTGGCGTTGGCAAATACAACTTTTCAAGTGGTGGTGAGAACGGAACGGGTGTATGTGGTGCTGTAATTCGTTTAATAGGTGCATCTAACAAATCAAAACCTTTATCCGCTACAATTGCCGCAATATCTGTTGCAATACTACATCTAGGATTCGCTTCGTCAATGACGATAAGACGATTTGTTTTTTCAACAGATGATAAAATAGTATCTTCATCAAGCGGTGATAAAGATCGTGGATCAATTACTTCTACTTCAAGCCCCTTTTTCGATAATTGCTTTGCAGCTGCAAGCGCTGTATGAACTTGCTTTCCGATTGCGACAATTGTTACATCAGAACCTTCCCGTTTAATATCTGCTTTTCCTAATGGAATTGTATAGTATCCTTCTGGCACTTCACCTTTCATATTGTAAAGTGTTTTATCCTCAAAGAAGATTACTGGATCATCATCTTCAATTGCCGCTAATAATAAGCCTTTTGCATCATACGGTGTGGAAGGAACAACAACTTTAATACCTGGTATGCTCGTAAATAATGCGTACAAACTTTGTGAATGTTGAGCTGCTGCACTAAAACCAGCGCCATGCATCGTACGTACTGTAACGGGTACTTTTGCTTTACCTCCAAACATATAACGGAATTTCGCACCTTGGTTTAATACTTGGTCAAGACAACTACCGATAAAATCATTAAACATTAACTCAGCTATCGGACGTAACCCAGTTGCAGCAGCGGCCATCGCAGCTCCCATATAACCCGCTTCAGAAATTGGTGTATCCAATATACGATTTCGGCCAAACTCTTGTACAAGTCCTTTCGTAACACCAAGCACACCGCCCCAAGCTTCATCATCTTGCAGGTGATCAACTTGTGCACCGCCTGCAACGTCTTCACCTATTAAAATTACATTTTCATCACGACGCATTGAGATTTTCATTGCTTCATTAATTGCAGTTGACATACTTACTGTTCTAGTCATAATTTTTCACCCTCCTCTTATTTGTAAGAAACGTATACATCTTTTAATAATTCTTCATCGTCTGGGTATGGACTATTTTCACTAAATTCAATGGATCTTTGTACTGCATCATCTACTGCTTTTTCCATATCAACAAGTTCAGATTCCGTTAATAAACCTTCATGAATTAAATGCTTACGGAAATTCACAATTGCATCTCTTTCGTTTAAATGTTCTTCTTTTTCTTCTGATGTTTTATATGTTTGTGCTTCACCTTCGAAATGACCATAATTACGATATGTCATACATTCAATAATTGTTGGACCATCACCATTACGTGCACGTTCCACTGCTTCTGCAGCAGCTTTATATACAGCTAGAAGATCTTTTCCATCTACTTGAACACCTGGAATATTATAAGCTTTTGCACGATCAGCAATAGAATCACAACTTGAAGCATATTCAAATGTAGTTGCTTCACCGTAACCGTTATTTTCTGCGATAAAAATAACTGGTAACTTCCAAATCGCCGCTAAATTAACCCCTTCATGAAATGTCCCTTCATTATTTGCTCCGTCACCGAAGAAGCAAACACTTACATCTTTTGTTCCTTTATATTTAGCTGTTAATGCTGAACCGCAAGCAAGTGGGAAACCGCCGCCTACAATGCCATTCGCACCTAGCATTCCTTTATCTAAATCGGCAATATGCATGGAACCGCCTTTTCCTTTACATAATCCTGTCGCTTTCCCGAAAAGTTCAGCCATCATACCATTTAAATCACAACCTTTTGCGATACAATGTCCATGACCTCTATGTGTACTTGTAATACTGTCACTATCCGTTAAGTGGGCACATACACCAACTGCTACCGCTTCTTCACCTGCGTATAAATGAACGAAACCTGGCAAAACGCCTTGCGCGAACAATTCATGCACCTTATCTTCAAACTTACGAATCTCTAACATTTTTTCGTACATCCAACGAGCTTGTTCTTTCGTAATTTCATTCCCTTTACTTTCAGTTGTTTTTAACATGTCCAACCCTCCTATTTTCTTGTTCGTCTTTTATATTGCAAGTATTGTGCCAATTTCGAATCCTTGTTTTAATAGGTTTTCTCTATCTTTAAACAATAAAAAAGTGGACAAAATGAGACGTTTGTCTCGTTTTGTCCACTTTTGTTCCCTTAATAAGAGAATTGTTACTTTATTCATTATCAAAGCTCTTCTGTAATTTTCGGATGTAAATAATTTGACCAATATGATATGCATTATGAGTTGTTACATTCGCTAGCACTTCCCACCACTTTGCAGAAACAGGAAATCCCACTACATCACTTTCAACCTTTTCTTCATTTATGAGATTTTGCCATTGTAACAGTTTTTCTAGTAGTTTTTCCCGTAATTCATCGAAAGTTTGATTATCTGAGAGCATAAAACTTTTGTTATTATCTCCTATAGCGGGTACTGCATTCACATTTGATTCTTTATACCTAGTTTGCCACGTAGAGTTCCAATACAGTAAATGTTGTACGATTTCAGCTATACTATTACTCTCTTCATTCGGTTTCCAGAAAGCTTCCCTCTCAGATAAATCCTTAACTGCATCTGAAAATGGCATATACCAACTGGGATCATTTGCATTCGCTAATAGCTGATCTGCTAATACAGCTTTTACATGGACCATTTTTCTTCCCTCATTTCATTATCATATTAATATACACTACTCTATATACGCTGATTCCCTATAATCTCCTTTTTTACATACAAATTCATTTCATACTGAATGTAAGAATAATAGATTTTCTTATCATAACTCGTTATGATAAAAGAAAAAGAAAGCTGGCGAAAAATGAATAAAAAAATCGCAATAATTACTGGAGCCTCAAGTGGATTTGGACTATTAACTACACTCGAACTCGCAAAAAAAGATTATTTAGTTATCGCTACAATGCGAAACCTTGAAAAACAAGGAACCTTACTATCCCAAGTTACTCAACTTAACTTACAGCACAATATAAAAGTTCAACAATTAGATGTAACAGATCAAAATTCTATACATAATTTCCAATTGTTTTTAAAAGAAATTAATAGAATAGATCTCCTTATAAATAATGCAGGATATGCAAATGGGGGCTTTGTAGAAGAAATCCCAGTAGACGAATATCGAAAGCAATTTGAAACGAACCTTTTTGGAGCTATATCAATCACTCAGCTTGTTTTACCATATATGAGAGAACAAAGAAGCGGAAAAATCATTAATATAAGCAGCATTAGCGGCCAAGTTGGATTTCCTGGTTTATCTCCTTATGTATCTTCAAAATATGCATTAGAAGGCTGGAGTGAATCGCTTCGCTTAGAATTAAAACCTTTCGGAATAGATGTCGCTTTAATTGAACCTGGTTCTTACAACACAAATATTTGGGAGGTTGGTAAACAACTAGCTGAAAACCAATCTGATACAACATCTCCTTACAAAGAATATATGGATAAAATACAAAAACATATTAATAGCGGTAGTGATACATTTGGTAATCCGATAGATGTTGCTAATAAAATCGTTGAAATTGCTGAAAAAAAGCGTACTACTTTACGATATCCTATTGGAAAAGGTGTAAAATTTATGATCTTTACGAAGAAGATTCTTCCTTGGAGATTGTGGGAATACCTTGTTTTGAGAAGCTTTAAGAAGATGTAATAAACTTTTTGAAAACTATTTTGAAAGAGGTGCTAATTAAATGTTAGGTTTACCGTATGGGGAAGTGTTTTTAGTGCCGTGGACTGAAGAATGGGAAATTGAGTTTATGAAAGAGAAACAAATCATTGAGGAACAAATTGGCGAACATATTTTAGCGATACACCATATTGGTAGTACTTCTATTCCATATTTAAGTGCAAAGCCAATTATTGATATAGCAATTGAATTAGAAAATTATACGGACGGTATACATTGTATTAAAAAGTTAGAACTACTAAACTATAAATATAGAAAAGAAGTATTACCCGAAAGATACTACTTTAATAAAGGTGAACCAAGAACTCATCAAATTCATATGTATGAACAAGGGAATACATATTTAATAGAACAATTGCAATTTCGTGATTACTTAATAGACAATAAAACTGCACGCATGCAGTATGAACAGTTAAAGATTCAACTTTCACAAGCTAATCCTACTGATAAACATAAGTATGCAGAGGATAAAACTAATTTCATTACATCTATATTAACTAAAATAAATGCTTAAATAAACAAGAAACCATTTAGTAGTAAATGGTTTCTTGCTTATTAGTTATTTCATTATTTGTACTATCAAATTTTTATTATACAGCAGGTGGAAAGAAGTAAAATAGTATCGAAGTCATAAAAATAAACGTGAATACCCCAATTACCGAAAATATATATTCTTTCGATTCTTTATCATACTTCCATTCCATCAATGCTCTTAAGATTAACGTCCCACCTAAATAAGAAAAAATGACATAAGCGATATTAACACTTTCAAATTTAAAGATAAATATAAAGCTAGTTATTAAATAAATAAAAAGTAGTCCTATTTCCAATTTTTTATGTAAACTATTTACATGTTTCTTATATCCCCAAAAACCACCCTTGGGCATATTCAATTTTTTTCTTAAAAACTTATCGAGAAAGTAGACAGCTATACAAAAAACAATAATTATAATCCAAAAAGTAGAAGCTCCCATTTTCACCCCTCCTATTATTTCATTTAATTACTTGAAATAAATTGGACTATATTACGGTTATCCCCTTCTAAATAACTTATGATGCCTTCAGGATATGTCGGCTTCTCCTGTAATTCCTCTAGACTTTTCCAAATTAATATAATATCCTCATGCTCTTTATGCCTTATTTCATTTGTAATGATTTTTTCAACAGTCCCCCAATGTATCAATGTACAATGATGACCATTTTCGTTGCCCCACTCAAAAATATGTTCATTTACAATTGCTAACTCTTGAACATCAACTTTCAAATCGTATTCTTCTATTAACTCTTGAATTATTGCTTCTTTTGACGTTTCACCAAATTCAATAGAGCCACCTGGAAAACGATAAAATGATTCATTCTCATCACATTGTACTAGTACTTTTGAATGTTCGTCGTTTACAATCATTACTTCAGCACGTAATTTAGGTATTTTCATTTTGTCACTCCGTTCATTCCACATATGATTAAATCCAATAACTATAAAAGAAGAGATTAAACATAATTCCTGTTATTATTAATAATGGAACTGTCCCTAAAGAAATGACATATTCCCTCGATTCTTTATTAAATTTCCACTCCATAAATGATTGAAAGCAGTATAAAGTTATTAAAAATAAAATGGGTAAATTACTAATATAAACGGGATTTAAAGTAGCACATATCATCGTAACAATTATATAAGAAATAATAAGAGCCCTAGTGCCCCATTTATGAAAGTTGTTTACATATTTACTATTCCAGGCAGTTTGTTTCGGTATATTTAATTTTTTTCTCACTACTTTTTCCAAAATAACTACAAATATGATCCATAATACTAATAAAATTACTTTAACTAAAAACAGTGATGTCTCCTCCTTTACCTTTTATCCGGCTGATCACTCGGATACGTAGCATTCTCTTTGTTTTCAACGTCCCAACTAATAATTGTTGCACTATCCCGTCCGAATTGATGATGAACGTGCTCTAATACATGATGAACACTTTCTTCAAGCTCTATTATATTTCTATTCATATCATTATACAGATTTAATGGTGTTTCATAGTGTCGTTCCCCGCACTCTAATATTCCATCTGTAACCATTACAATTCGGTTCTTTCCAGTACGTAATTCACGAATACCTGATGAATAACAAGGAACAGGTAAATCAAATGTGTTTACATTTCCAATCCATTCGTAAAAATGACGTTGATTTAATGCATATTGTCCTAACTTATGTAACTCTTCGTGAAATACATAAACTAAACAATCACCAATAGAAAGCCACCATATATAATTTTCTTTTCTTACACATAGTAAGCAAGCTGTTTCACCTTGTATTCTTTTGCACTTTTCCTTAAATGAAGATGACTGAAAAATTGTAAGTATATGATTTTCAACAGACTGAAATACTGTATCAATTGGTTCATTCAAAATTACGCTTATATTTTCATATTCTTTTTCGATTGTATTTACTACTAAATCAACACTTTCTGCACTATTATGTCCATCTAATATAGCTGCAAATTCCCATTCACCATTTGACCAAACTAATGCACCATCTTCATTCTTTTTCGCTCCAGCACTTATATTCCCGCCATATTTACCAAGTACAATATCACCATATTGCTTAACTGAAATTTCTCCTAAACACATTTCTATATTTCCAACCCATGAATATTGTGTATTATTTGTTGTATGCATACTCATTTACCATATACTTACGTATTCTTTCGCATAGTTTTTTTATTTTCTCTTCATCACCATATGGTGCACCAGTCCATTTCGCTACTTCGGTTGGTGACCAAAATTCTTTTGGTGTATTGGGATAACGTGGAATAATGTGCATATGCATATGTGGTACACCATTTCCTGAAACAAAAGTGTAAATATGCTCTGCACCTTCGCTTTCTTTTAGCGCTTTACTTACTCTACTTGTTATAAGTCCGAACGCTTTCGCTTCTTCATCTGTTAGTTCAGCAAGTCCAGGTACATGTCTTTTTATATCTATCATTACATAACCTAGGTATGTTTCTTCACTATCCCAGTAGACATGTCCAACGTAAACGAGTTCATCTTCGTAAATAGCTCCACCTGGAACTATAATATTTCCTTTATGTTTTTCGCAAATGAAACAGTTTTGTTCTATTTGATTGTTTGTTGACATATCCATCACCTTCCTTTTCATATATAATAGCACAAAAAAAGGAAAAACAGGTTTCGTATTCCGAATTTTCATTCTTTTGATACAACAATTTTTGAAATGAATTTACATCTCATTATTTCTTCAAAAACGCAATCCCAATTATAATCCCAATCACAATTCCGATTATTAAATTATTTGTAAAGTGCCCTTGAAATACACCGATTACAACCCCTATACCGACACCTATTGCCAAAGCATCATTTCTTTTTTTATTTTTAGCCAAAATTGCATCTCCTCCCATCATTTCTCCCTAAACAACATGCATTCACTTAAATGTATTAATATACGCACTATCTCGCTTGAATCTTTTCAAAAAATGCACTTTAACTTCATATATAATATTTTCCATTTTCTGTACATACTCCTTTTATAATGAAAAAATTTCAAGTAACCATTAAATATATATAGGCATTTACTATAAGAAAGATCCGTAATTTATTGAAGGAGGAACGATTCAAATGCATCCTCATTGGAATCCAAATATAAATCAACAGTATGTTTATTCCCCCATCCTTTAAGGAATACATTGCATCATGATTCACAATATATGATGCAGCGCATCGCAAGTCTTGAAAGTCAGTTAGCTAAATTAATCTCATTAATTGAAGAAAATAATCAATTAATTAAATCCATGGAACAACAGCAAAACCAAGTTTGTGCACCAGCTGGAGGTTCTGTTATCGTTCGTATGTAAACTGGATGCAATAAAAAACACACTTTGTAGTATAAAAGTGTGTTTTTTGGTCATTATTTTCTTTTCGTATGGAACCCTTGTGTAATTCGGTCTAATATAATTGCGATTACTACGATAGCTAATCCAGCTTCAAATCCCATTCCGATATTAACTTGTGTTACCGAGCGATATACATCAACTCCAAGTCCAGGAGCTCCTACAAGTGACGCTGTTACAACCATCGATAACGAAAGCATAATACTTTGGTTCACACCAGCCATAATCGTTCCGGTTGCAAGTGGTAATTGTACTTTAAATAGTTTTTGTGATGCAGTGGATCCAAATGCATTCGCTGCTTCAATTAAATCTTCTGGAACTTGTCTAATTCCTAAGTCAGTAAAACGAATTGTCGGTGGCATTGCAAAGATTACTGATGCAATAATTCCAGGTACTACACCTACTCCGAAAAATGTGATCGCTGGAATAAGGTATACAAATGCAGGCATTGTTTGCATAAAATCTAATGTTGGTTTTAAAAATTTTGAGAAACGTTCATTTTGAGATGCTAATATACCAATTGGAATTCCGACAATAATTGAAATAATAACTGACGTAAGTACGAGTGCCAATGTTTGCATCGTTTGTGCCCAGTAGTTAATATTCAAAATAAATAATAATCCAATAAGCGTAAAAATGACTAAAGATAGTTTTCTCGTTGTGTACCAAATGAGGAAACATAAGATAATAATCATCAATATGGCAGGAATTATTATTAAAAAATTAGTGAGTAAATCAACGAATCCACCAATAATATAAGAGAATCCTCGGAATAAGCCTTCAAAGTGCTCATATAAACTTGCAACAAATGAGTCTACCCATTCCCCTAATGGAATACGCGGTATACTATTCATCGTCTTTCACCTCTTCCTCAATGTTTCCTGCAAGAGCTTGAATGACACTTTCACGTTTAATAATTCCTCTTAGCCTTTTCTTCTCATCGATTACTGGTAACGGATATTTCATCTCCGCCATTTTTGCATACGTCTCTTCCAGTAAAGTATCTAAATACACATGCGGAATATCATTAAGTAATAAATCAGCAATCGGCCACTGTTTTTGTACTGCCTTACTCGCATCATCCGCAGTTAATATACCTAAAAACTCATACTTTTTGTTTACAACATATACAGTTGAAACACCAGCATTCCTCATAATTTGAAGGGCTACACGAGGCCCACGATCAATTAATAAAGTTTCTGGTCGTTTTAAAATAGACTCCGCCGTAATTACTTTTCCTAAATTCACGTCCGCAACAAACTTTTCTACAAATTCATTAGCGGGGCTCATCATAATTTCTTCTGGCGTTCCAATTTGAACGATTTCTCCATCTTTCATTAATGCGATACGATCTCCAATTCGAAGCGCTTCATCTAAATCATGCGTAATAAATATAATCGTTTTCTCCATTTTATCTTGCAACTCTAACAATTCATCTTGCATTTCTTTTCGAATAAGTGGATCTAATGCACTGAATGACTCGTCCATTAGTAATACATCTGGATTATTCGTTAGCGCCCTTGCGATTCCAACGCGCTGCTGCATACCACCACTAAGTTGACTTGGATAATTATCTTTATGATGATCGAGTCCTACTAACTGTAGCGATTCTAACGCTTTTTTCTCTCGCTCTTCAACCGGAACTCCTTGTATTTCTAACCCATATGCAACATTTTGTATAACCGTACGATGCGGAAATAGAGCGAACTTCTGAAATACCATACTCATTTTCGTTCTTCTTACTCTCCGTAACTCTTCTTTTCCCATCGTTGCGATGTCTTCACCATCTATGTATATATGACCTGCGGTTGGTTTAATCAATTGATTTAACATACGAACTAGCGTAGATTTCCCGCTACCAGACAAACCCATAATAACGAAAATTTCTCCAGAGTATACTTCAAACGTTGCTTTTTTCACACCAACGTTCATTCCTGTCTCCTTTAAAATTTCCGATTTACTTTTTCCTTCTTTCAATAAGGAAAGGGCTTTTTGCGGATGTTTCCCGAATACTTTTGTTACGTTTTCAACACGCACCTTTGTATTATCCATGTCACTACTCCTTTTCTACCCATCTATTCACATAGTGTTGCGATTTTACAAAGAAATATTACATAAAAATGACATTCATAAGATTTCTTTAAAATTCTCGTTTCCGTTCATAATAAGAATGCTTACTTATACATTTATTTTATAAGGCAAACGTTACTTAGGAGGTTTTCGATGCGAAAGAAAATTTGGTTTATATGCCTTGCATTATTTATTACTATGATTTTCACTTCATGTAATGCAACAAATGCAAATTCGAAAGGAAAAATTAAACTTGGTGTAACAAGTTGGAAAGAAAATATTGCAACTGCAAACATGTGGAAAGTTTTATTAGAAGAAAAAGGCTACAAAGTTGAGCTTATGTATTTAGAAAAAGCCGCAATTTGGACTGGTGTTGCTCGTGGCGATGTTGATGCGAATTTAGAAGTATGGCTACCAGTTACAGATAAACCGCTAAACGATCGTTATAAAGATGATATTGTCTTAAAATCAAAATGGTACGAAGGTACTGGACTAGGTTTAGTCGTCCCTTCTTATATGAAAAACATAAACAGTATCGAAGATTTAAATGCTCATAAAGATGAACTAGATAATAAAATTGTCGGTATCGAACCCGGTAGTAGTCTTATGAATTTAACGAATAAAGCAATGAAAGAATATGATATAAAACTAAAACTTGTCCAATCCTCTGAAGCTGCGATGATGAGTGAACTAAAGAAAGCATATACAAAAAAGAAACCAATCGCTGTTACGCTTTGGAATCCGCATTGGGGTTTTTCAGAATTTGACTTGAAATATTTAAAAGACCCTAAGAAAGTATATGGTGAAAAAGATGACATTTATTACTCCGTTCGTAAAGGTTTCGAAAAAGATCACCCAGATGTTATAAAATACTTTGATAAATGGAAAATGAACGATGAACAGCTCGGTACGTTAATGGTCATGTTAAATAAAACAAAAGATCCTGAAGAAGCTGCGCGAAAATGGATTAAAAAAAATCAAGCATTAGTTGATGAATGGGTAAAGGATTAATAAAAAGGCTAGAGAATTAATATGTCCTCTAGCCTTTTTCATCTTATTTTTTCGTAACAACATCGTCTACAATCCCATATTCCTTCGCTTCTTCTGCAGTCATAAAATAATCTCTTTCTGTATCATGTGCTACTCTTTCAATCGGTTGGCCTGTTTTTTCTGCAATCATTTTATTAATATCATGCTTTAACTTTAATATTCTTTTCGCAGTTATTTCAATTTCTGTTGCTTGCCCTTGTGCACCACCAAGCGGCTGATGAATCATAATTTCACTGTTAGGGAGCGCAAACCGTTTTCCTTTTGCTCCAGATAATAATAGCAATGCACCAAATGATGCCGCAAAGCCCATGCACAGCGTTTGCACATCTGGTTTAATTAAATTCATCGTATCTAATATTGCAAAACCTGCTGTCGTTGAACCGCCGGGGCTATTGATGTATAAGAATATATCTTTCTCTGCATCTTCTGCTTCTAAAAATAATAATTGAGCTACGACACTACTCGCTACTTGATCATTAATTTCTGAACCGATAATAATAATGCGGTCTTTTAATAACCTTGAATATATATCATAGGAACGTTCTCCTAATTTTGTTTGTTCTACTACATATGGAATTGCATTCATTTTAAATCCCTCCAATACTTGTTATGCTGCGCAAAGCATACAACTGTAGGAAGAAGGTTGTTTCACATTAAATAATAAGACTGGCTGTTTAGATGGTAACTTAGTAAAATCTATTGACGGAAGCAGTTTCGTTAATAATTCCGGTCTCTCTTCTCGAATAGACGTTACTACAACTTCCATATCATCTGTGAATTCGACTATCTCGACCCCTTCTTCACTTACAGTTTTCAGCCTATTTCTACTCCGAAATAAAGAAGCTTTCACTGCACCTTCTGATACAGAACACACTTTAGCAATATCAGCGATACTATATTGAAAAACATCTTTTAATAATAAAATTGCGGATTGCTGTACATTTAATGAAGACAATACTTTCCCTACCATTTCATGCAAATCTGCAATGTTCTCATGTGGTTCTTCAAAAGTGATTTGTTCTCTTATTTTTTCATGAACAGACTTAGACTTCATCTGATCTAACCAACGATTTCTTGCTATTTTATAGACGAGTGTCATACAAATATCTTTATTTCTATATTTTTGAAGCACTTTACACACTGTTTCTTGGGCGAGATCTTCCCCATCCCATTTGTTTTTCGTTAAAAAAGTACAATATCTTTTTAACTCTCCATATTGTTCAATTAAAAAGTTTATATTTGAATGATTCATATCGATACGGTTCTTTAAAACATGAGTTACTTTTGTGCACAAAATAACCACTCCTTTTCAGCGCTTACTTAATAAACGATTCAACATAAAAAAAAGTTACGGGGATATAAAAAAATAATGTTTATGTTCAATAATTCGCGGTCATAAATATGTTATGTACAATTTTACGTGAGGAGGAACAAATTTGCCAAAATTAACAATTGAAGGTGCGGGAACATTTGATGTAAAAGAAGGAACGAAGTTAGTATTAGCAATTGAAGATAGCGGTGTCAACATTCTTCATCGTTGTGGCGGGAATGCACGTTGCACAACTTGTAGAGTAGAAATACTAGCAGGTGATTTCTGTGAAGCGAGTGCGAATGAGAAACATGCAATGACGGAAAAAGGGATTGAAGACCATTTACGATTATCTTGTCAAATGCGTGTACATAAAGATATAGTCGTTCGTCCGGTACTTACAGTTGAAAATTCAGGTCTTGATGCCGGACCGCGTCCGGCGGAGTAAAGCGATGAATTTAAAACAGCTCGCTGGCGAATATGCCGCTAACTTTGTAAATGATGGCATGAAGATTGGGCTTGGTACAGGTTCTACTGTATATTGGACAATACAAAAATTAGGTGAGCGTGTAAAAGAAGGATTATCATTTCAAGCTGTACCGACATCAAAAGAAACTGAAGCATTAGCACATCAACTAAATATCCCCCTAATTTCGTTAAACGACGTACAAAGTCTTGATCTTACAATTGATGGAGCGGATGAAATTGATTCAAATTTACAACTTATAAAAGGCGGTGGCGGTGCATTACTTCGCGAAAAAATCGTTGCCTCTTCCTCTAAAGAACTAATTATCATTGCTGATGAATCGAAACTTGTAACACATTTAGGTACTTTTCCATTACCTATTGAAATCATCCCTTTTTCATGGAAACAAACCGAAAATAAAATTCAGTCTTTAGGATGTCAAACAACATTACGTTTGAAAAATAATGAAACCTATATAACCGATAACAATAACATGATTATCGATTGTATATTCCCTAATCATATTTCTAATCCTGCCCATTTACACACTCAATTAAAAATGATTACTGGTGTAGTTGAAACAGGGTTGTTTATAAGTATGACGAGTAAAGTAATTATCGGCGCTAAAAATGGGATAAAGGAATTGTAATAAAAGCTAACTTTTTAAAGTTGGCTTTTTAGTATGTTCTCCTCTTAATAGCGCTTTATTATGATATACTATGAAAACACAAGCTGATTACACTAGAAAGGACTGAACATTTTGCAATCCAAACTTATAACAGAACTTGCTGATTTAGAAACTGCCTTTCATATTCGAAAAGAAGTATTTGTAAAAGAACAAGGTGTCCCTCTTTCAGATGAATTCGATACATTCGATGAAATCGGAGAGCAATGTAAACATATTTTAGTTTATTATAATGAGCTTCCTGTAGGTACAGGGCGTATACGATTTGTTGATGGCGTCGGAAAATTAGAACGTATTTGCATTTTAAAAGATTATCGTACATACGGATTAGGTAAAGTTATCATTCAAACGTTAGAAGAAATTGCTCGTAACGAACAAGCTACAAAAGTGAAACTACACGGGCAAACACAAGCTGAAGGATTTTATAAAAAATTAGGTTATGAAACTTCTTCTGATATATTTATGGAAGATGGCATTCCGCATATACTTATGACGAAAATGTTATCATAATAAAAAGGGTAGTGTATGAATCTTATGTATTCATACACTACCCTTTTTTATTAATAGAAAAGTGAATTCTCAAGATTCCCTTTTTCATCAAAGCCCATCATCTCTTAGTTCATATCTAGGTAAAGCTTACACTGTTTTCCATAATGATAATGCATAAATCCAGTTCGGATCACCATTTCCTTGATAACTCTGGACTGCTTCATATACTTTTCCTTCGTGTAGAACTCTATCTCCCTTTTTATATGCTTTTTTTGCATCCCACGCTTCATATGAAGCGCTTTCGGTTTTTGTAGTAATTGTGAATATATCACTCTGTACGGATTCATTTCCAGCTACATCAACAGCTTTTACTACATATTTATAAGTAGTATTAGCGAGCAGATTTTTATCCATATAAGAAGTTGTATTGGATGTTGCAATCTTTTTCATTGATCCTTCTGTTTCTCTATAAATATCGTAATGGTCTACACCAATATTATCGTCAGATGGACTCCACATTAAATCCACACTTGACGCTGTCGTTCCCATACTATGTAATCCTTTTGGTTGTGTTGGTGCTTCTGTATCAGGAATCTCATCTGTTGTTTTTACTGTAAGCGCTGTACTTTCTTTCGATACATTTCCAGCTGAGTCAATTGCTTTTACAGTATAAGAGTATTCTGTGCTTGGTTGTAATTTCTTATCAATAAAATGAGTGCCTAGTACTGTATCGATCATCTCTCCGTTTCGGAAGATTTGATATCCTTTTACCCCTACATTATCCGTAGAAGCGTTCCATGTTAGTTCTACACTATTCGCTGTTACTTTTTGCGTCTGAAGTCCATTTGGAATACTTGGCGCTTCTATGTCTGGTTTCACATCATTAATAAGATTAACATCAATTACATTATAGAATGCATTTGCTGTATCAGCTACATCCCATACTGCTAAAATCACATGATATCCACTACGATCAGTAGGTATATTGATTTTATGAGTTAAATTATTTGAAGCTGCAGAACCATCATGTTGTACAGTTCCAATTGGTTCGAAATCTGCTCTTGTTAGCGCTTTATTTGGATTCCATCCTTTTTTGGTAATATAGTAATGCCACTTACTCGTTAAGTGAGGCGCAGTATACTTCCAAGTAAATGTATTTTCCCCACCAGTAATTGTATTTTTAAACCAACGATTTGCTGTTTGTTGATCTAAAATACCACCAAATTTTCCGCCTGCTGAAGCAATTTGTCCATCTACTGGACCACCTTGTGGGAAACCTTTTGGAGCTTCTAAACTTTGTGGTTCATACATAACACTTCCACAGTTTACATTTAGCGCACCATAAGTTGAACTACATAAAGCGGATCGGCTACCGGGCTTTTCAACAAAACCGTGCGCATAAGCATTTTGAGGAATAAGTGTCGTACTAATAATTCCAGCTGTTAATGCTACAGCTCCTAAACTTTTTTTGTTCATTTTCATATTTTGTAGTTGTTTTAAAAATCGATTATTCATGTTCATGTCTCCTTCTTGTTATACTTTGTAGTGGAATGTGGGCTTTGATGTAAAAGAATAACAAGAGACAAACTTGTACCGATGTATGTGTTAATTATGCATACACCGCAGTAAAATTATATTTTTCTTGTGAAATATTTCACTTTATGGATATATCATGACATAGAAATTACCTGAGTATGTGCAGAAGTTGTGTAGAAACAGTGAAATTATTACTAACATGTAAAACTAAGTCCTAATATTTTAAAATAAAATTTGAATATATTTATCTATCATCTTTACTTCATAATTGAAAATACATTTAACTGGTTAACTTTTATTCTTATACTTATATCTCTCAGTGCCTTAGTTTTAACCATACTAGATATTAAAAATAAGAATTATAAAGTTAAATAAAAAGCATCCTATTTAGATGCTTTTCTAATGTATAATTTCATTTTTTTCACTGACCTACAAATAAAAAAATTTCATCAACAGCTTCCTTATATCCACCTGATTTTTGGAAAGATTCCTTCAAATTCAAAGCAACTTCTTTAAATGAACGATTATTTAATACTATTTCTACACTTTCACTTAGTTGATCCACAGTTAATCCTTGCATTTGTAATTTTACTCCTGCTCCAAGACTCTCCACTTGCTTTGCGACTACTGGCTGATCTGCACTTTGCGGTATTACAACGAGCGGAACCCCGTTATACAGTCCTTCATGCGCACTGTTCATCCCGCCGTGTGTAATAAATAGTTTCGTATATGTAAGCAGCTCAGTTTGGGGTACATAGTTTTTCACAATGAAGTTTTTAGGAATTTCGCCTAGATCACTTATTTTTGTTTTACTACCAATAGACATAACAATTGTATGCTCACTATTCTCAAAGGCCTTCATACACAGTTTATAAAAGTCAATCGCTTCATTAAAAACAGTACCTAATGAAATATAAATCGGACTTTTTTCTTCAATTGAAGTAAAATCAACGTCTCTGTTTTTCATTTGTGCAGAGATAGATGGTCCTACAAATTTATATGTTTCATCAAACGTATCACCAAAAGGCTGGAACTCCTTAATTGTATATACAATAGTAAGGGGTGCAGGATTACAGAAAACTTCATACGATGATTTTATTTCAACACCATATTTTTCAGCAATTCCCTTCGTTAAGTTTTGAAAATCATTCTGTATTTTATCATAAATTTCTACTGGGATATTTTTTGATAGATGACCTAACATTTGCTCAAAGGATTTTTCATCCTGCGCAAAAGATGTGCATGAATTTATGGCTGGAAGTTTAAGGATTTGAGCAATTAAATGGCCACAGCCAAACATAGAATCATGAATTATGTAATCAAAATGTTCACCTTCAATTTGTTCTAAAACGCTAGGTATTACAATATCCGCTGTATGTAGAAGGCCATTTATTCTTTCCTGTAAATAATTTCTGCCTCCAGATAGAAACGCTTTTATAAATTTTTGATCATCAATCGTTCGTACAGTAGCACCTGTCTTCTCAATCCGCTCCCTGAAAGCTTCTATTGAAAAATAAACGACCTCTTCACCACGAGAAATCAATTCATCTACAACTTGTAAAGTTGGATTTATATGTCCTTCTGATCCAGCATTAATAAATAAAACACGCGCCATAATAAACACTCCTTACGTTAAATCATTTCTATGTTCGCAAGAGTACGGATTCTCTCCATACTCTTTTCCTAGCTGTTCGTATCATGTTCCTACTAAATTGACCTAGCGAGTCTAAAACCGAGATCATCTATATGAAATGTAGGATGGCTTCGACGACGACAAGTAGCGCCGCACCCTCTCGCTGTTTCAGCCCAACTACCACCACGAAAAATGCGGTATGATCCGTACACTGTTTCATCATACAAATCATAACACCATTCCCAAACGTTCCCTAGCATATCATAAAGTCCCCATGCATTCGGTTCTTTTTGGCCAACGTCATGAATATGTCCATTTGAATTTTCATTATACCACGCTATATCATGAAGTTTCCCGTATGTATATCCGGTTGTACTTGCTTTACATGCATATTGCCACTCCGCCTCAGATGGTAATCGGTAGCCATTTGAATCTAAATTACATTTCACAATTTGACCACCATCACTAATAGAATAATATTCTTTTAATCCCGCTTTTTTTGAAAGTACATTACAAAACGCAATGGCATCGTTCCATGAAATATTGACAACTGGTTTATGATTTTTATCAAAATTATTTAATGTACTATTTGTAATAGCATCATATTGTTCCATTGTTACAGCATACTTTGCAAGAAGAAATGGTTGAATTTGTACTAGCCATTCTTTTTTTATTCGATCATCTCTTAATACTACCTCTCCAGTTGGAATATTGACCATTAATGAATCGATTAGTTGAATTAAATCGTTAGTCATTTTCTATTCCTCCAAACGTTCATTTTATATGAAATTAAAGTCATATACTCATTACAAAATACAATTTTCAAAAAGCGTTAAATTTTTCATAATAAAAAACGATTAGTTTTATTAAACTAATCGGTAAGATTCACAAAGAATTTTTGTGTTACATTCTATAATTATATGTGCTCTAAAAATTTCCGAACCTCATTTGGAGATTTTAAAACAATAACCTTTTTCTCTTCCGGCAATTGCTCTAACTCTTTTAAAATTGTAGGTCGTTTAGCATTAGGATATTCCCATATCCATTTAAAAAATTGCAAATCAAATCTTTCTTCACATCCTGCGCCCATATCTGGTCTTGTTTTATTTCGGTATTTTACAATTCTTTTAAAAGCCCTATAAACACAAATTGTTCTATGAATATCAAGGAAGATAATTGTATCAGCTGCATTCAGTCTTATACCCATCGTCCCGCCGTAATTCCCATCAATAATCCATTTCTCATCTTTAATTAAGTTATTTTGAACTGTTATTTGTTCTTCTCTCGGAACACCTTCCCAATTCGGTTTCCAAAATAATGCATCAAGATGATGCACCTTAATATTTAATTTATTCCCTAACTGCCTTGCTAATGTAGATTTTCCTGAACCACCAGAACCAATTAATATTATTTTTTTCATAAAGGGCTCCTTTTTAAAATCGATTATTTCCTCCGTAACATAAACTCACAAAGTATGCCAACAACAACACCAATTGTATAAGCCACCAAATCACTCCACAAAAAACCGTATCCCAACACGAGTCCGCCCAAAGTCGTTGTACGAATGCTATCTATCCATTCCGCATGATACAATTGGCTCACTTCAATCCCGTAGCAAAACATTAAACTAATAAAAGCCAACTTCTTCGTCTCTGTTTTAGGAAACAAAAATCCAAAGCCAGTGAAAATCATTAATGCCCATAAAGCATCGCCTAAGTAATCATTTAATAGATGTGGTAGTGCAAAAGAAAACTTTCTTGAGCTAAGACCTAAAATAATAACAACTATAGTAAATAGTGCATATAATACTCTATTTCGTTTCGTATTCATTTTAAAGTCTCCTAATATATAATGTATAACTGTAAATAGCTAGTAAAATAAAGTTATTTTACTAGCTATTTATTAGTTGCTTTTATGATAAGAAAATGTGGATTCGTATTTAAATAATAATATGATTTTTCGTCTACTTCTTTCATCTTTTCAACTGCCTTCGGTTCCACTATCTCTTCTAATACAAAATAATTTGTAGTTTCATTTATTATGTCTTGTAGTGACCTTCTGAAAAATTCGACTTCAATAGTAATATTCGGTTTAACCCAAGTATCTATTAATAGCTGTTTTTCAAAATAACTTTCACATGGAAACTTTGTGAAATCCATAAAAGGATGATGGATAGAATATATAAGTTCTCCACCCGGCTTCAATACGCGACGAAATTCTTGAAATACTTGATTCCAATTTTCTAAGTAATGAAGAGTTAACGAACTTACAATCACATCATACGTATTATCTTCAAATGGCAATGTTTCTTGCAGATCATGACAAAGGAACGTTGCTTCTTCTCCTATATATTCTTTTGCTGCTTTTACCATTTCAGGACTTACGTCAATTGCTGTAACATTTGCTCCTCTTCCTATGAATTGAGAAGTATACCATCCAGCTGCACATCCAGCATCTAGTATCTTTTTTCCTTCTAGTTCCTTTGAAATAAGCTCCATCATCGCCGGTCTTTCATAATAACTGTTATATGGATTTGCGAAATCTAGATTTTCTTTATATGTACTCGCTAATTTATCATACGTATCTTTAATCGAATCTTTCATTACACACACTCCTAATACATATTAATTCATTAACTCCTGCTGCTTTTTCTTTGAAAATGATTGTAGTACTAAATCATACGACCAATCAATCATTTTATTTATTTGCTCCTGTTCTATACCCTTATGAATATAAACGGTATTCCAATGTTTTTTATTCATATGATACCCTGGAATAATTGTTTCTGGATAATCTTCTCTTATCCTTAATGCGACTTCTGGATCACACTTCAATGTAATCGCAGCTTTTTCACCTTCTTCATGATTTACTATCGCAAATATTTTATTATTAAGTCTCATACATGTTGCACTCCAACCATCTGGAGAATCTTCTGTCGCTTTTCTTTTCGATAAACAGTACGCTCTTGTTGCATTCATTTTAATTGGCACCTCTTATTCTTTCCCTGTTTAATTACGATGCATCACAATTTGCTTCGTTGCTTGAAATTGTTGCTCACCATAAAACTTTATTAGCTTCTCTCCGCAAAATAGACTAACAATATCAATATGAGATATTTCTCGAAGTAATATTGTTAGCATCTTCTCTCCAATACCTTTATTTCTTACACTCTCATGTACGACAACATCTTCAATGTATGCTCGAAAAACACCATCAGAAACGACTCTAGCAAATCCAACTAATTCATTTTCTTCCCATACTCCAATGGCTATGCTATTCTTTAATATTTTTTCAATATCGACTTCTTTTCTTTCTGGCCACCAACCGACAGAATCATAAAGTTTTTTTATTTTTTCTGCACAGATTGGTTGTTCTTGTTGCAATTTATACGTGTACATATTCTTTCTCCTATCAAACAGTATACATAATATTATTATAATCTCTTTTCAAAAAAGTGCTGACTATGACCTTTCGGGTGATCTTCAACAATACCATACTCCCTGTAACCGTGCTTTTTATAAAATTCTGGTGCTTGAAAACTAAATGAATCTAGCAATATTAATCTACACCCTTTTTCCTTCGCAATCCCTTCAATTTCATGTAAAAGTTGGCTGCCATAACCGTCATGACGAACTGATTCATCAACCCACAAAAAGTCGATATGAAGATGATAAAAATACATCGTACCTGTTACGCCACCAAAAATTTTTCCTTCTTCATTTTTTACTACGAGGCGTACTTCTTCCATCGTCTGTCTTGCCTCATCTGTTAAGATGGACATATTATATTGAATAACTTTATTTTTAATATATTCTCCTTCAGTGCGTGTACCGTTCTTTATATGTTTCATTTATATTGCTTCCTTTCAGCTTAGTAAGCTACATTTTATTTTTTCTCTTTAAAATACTAATACATACGAATCCACCGTATGTAACAAAGCATGAAAAGCCAATTATCCCTGGTACAAAGACATATCCTACCCTTATGTAACTTATAACCGCAAAACAAACGATAGACAATAAAATAGATGGCCAAAATATAAGAGCTGTTTTTCTTCTTCCTCGTTTCGATGTACTTTCTTTCTCTCCAGAAACACGTGTGCCAAAAAGCAATACAATACAAATAAGGATCGCTGTAAAGTAAATTGTATCTAATGACAAATCGTGATCATATAGTGCGATTCCAACTTCAAGAGCAATAATCGTTAAAATTAAAATAATGATTGTTGAAGTCTTTAAGTTTCTTTTCAACCGCTCACTCCTAGCATGTTTTCACTATATTCTTTGTATATGTACTTTAAAACTACTGCAAAAGCTTCATCTACCTCTTTATTTTCACGGCGATTCGGTAAATCTTTTCCCCCAATCACATAAAGAAGCGGAAATTCGTTAAACATTCCTATTATACCAATATTTATTGTAGCTGTGAGCAATCCACCTGTCATATGGGCTAAATGATAATATGGGATTTCTTCATACTCCCCTTGTTGTCTTACCATACCACTAATAATTGGTTCCCATAATTCTGGTTCTGATTTATAACCTTGAAAGGTTTGTATCAAAAGGGAAAGAACTTCATTTAAGTCTCCAATATTTTTCTCATCTCTAGCATTCTCTTGTATATGAATTTTTGAAAAGTACGTTTGTACATACATTTTCACAGCATCCCATCCACCACAGTGCATTACAACTGACTGTGCAACATAACTATCATGACAAGCTATCATTACCTCGACCGCTTGACTAAGTGTTAAAGAAGTTCTTCCTTGTAAGTGCGGATATAACTGCGTACTATCTTCATGCGGATTAAATTTAATGTGATGAAGTATATCATTCCAATTATGTTTATTTTCCTTCACCATTTGTGCTACTACAAATCCAATAACTAATTTTGCTGCTGATGCTAACGGAATATTTAATTCACTATTATATGAAGCAACTATACGATTGTTTTTTGTAGAATAAATTTCCATTCCCACATAATTAGATTGTACCTCTTTTATTTTATTTTATTTTATTTATGACAGTTTCCATTTCCATCCTCCTTTTAATATTGTTATATTAATTTATAATAATTCTATATTAAATATAAAATACCTTTTCATCAGCTATTAAAATAAGAAAAAGGTAGCATGAATTTTTTCTTGCTACCGAAAAATATTTATTCTTCTATAGGATTTTCAGGACCGTTAAGCTCCAGCTGATAAAAAGCTAAATCTAGCCATTTATTAAACTTATAACCAGCTTTTTTTATTGTCCCTGCATGAACAAATCCATAGTTTTGATGCAAGGCAATACTTTTCTCATTCTCTGCATCAATTCCAGCAATTAAGGTCATATACTCTCTTTCCTTCGCAATTTTGATTAATTCTTTCATTAATGAAGACCCAATGCCATTTTTTCTATATGCCTTATCTACATACACAGAATGTTCAACTGAATATTTATAAGCAGGCCACGCTCTAAATGGGCCGAATGTCGCAAATCCTACTACTTTATTGTCTAATTCATATACGAAAATTGGATACCCTTCAGCCTTTTTTTGTTCATACCAATCTATTCTATTTTCAAGGTTTACAGGTTTATACGCATATACAGCTGTTGTATATAGTATAGCATCGTTATAAATATCTAAAATGTATGCTAAATCTCTTTTCGTTGCTTCCCTTATCATTATTTTCTTCCTTTCATCATGTTCATCTTATTTCACTATCTTTTTAATAGTTTTATTTTATCGAAATTTCAGATTTTTATCTACATACGAATACTAGCTTTTCGGAAACCATCAAATATATTTATTGCAGCAGATAACATATAAAAGAAAATTCCTCCCCCAATGAGCCACGTTTTAAACTCCTCTGGGGAAATAGTAAATGCATTTGCCAAATACGTAATAAATCCTGCGTTAAATAAATGTGGATTTACTACAATTACAATGAATACTATCGTTCCAGTTACTTGAAGAATAGCATTTCCAATCGCCAATCTTTGCGTCCATTTTCCTTGTACTAATTTATAAAGGGATATACCTATTTCAAAAACGATCATAATTACAACGATTGGCCAGTACTGCAGCAAAACATCTTGATTAAACGTTGGTGCGACAAACTTCAATCCGTTTTCTGTACCATGATATACGCCTACAAGATGATTCGCATAAAAGTAAAGTGTAGCCCATATTGCTGTCCACATTAAACCTCCAAAAACTTCAAACTTTGAAATCGCCTTTTTCTTCGGGATATACGAAACATTTTTCAAGTCATCTGGTGTCCATTTTTTTAAGCTTGTTGTTAATGGGTGTGGATCCTTTTCTTTATCAGTTCTTTCTAAAATAGCAAACACAAGTGTCAACCAGAAAAATATATGAAGACCTACTTCAAAAATTTCCCCAATACCTTTACCTATCAATTGTAAAATAACATTTAATACCGCTTGATCACCACTATATCCTATAAAATTTTCTGCAACCATTGATATGAGTGCAATGATTGCTGCGATTGGTATAATCATTTTTAACAAGGTCGTATATACATCAAAATAACGTGGTCCAATTAAATGCATCGGTCTATCCAAATAACCATTAGCCAATGAAACTGGACTTCCCAATTTTTCGAGTACACTCTTCACATCTTCCTCATTATAATCGTCTGGTAACATATCCTCTATTGTTGACCGTAGTTCAAGTGTAATATCTTCACGATTTTGTTCAGGCAATCTCTTCGCAACTTCATGGACATACATATCAATCAAACTCATTTTCGTCCTCCTCCTTTAATAAGTTATAAAGTTCTTTCGAATCCTTTACCCACTGCTTTTTCAATTGTAAAAATATCTCTAATCCATATTCACTTAAAACATAATACTTACGAGGTCTACTCTCTGTTTTATCCCAACTACTCGTCACTAACTCCTGCTTTTCTAATCGGCGAAGTAGCGGATATAAAGTACTTTGATCAATTGTAATCCCTGATTGCTCCAATAACTGGACAAGTGAATATCCGTACTGCGGCGTTCTTAATTGACTTAAAACAGCTAACGTTAATGTCCCTCTTCTTAACTCAGTAATTAACGAGTTTAATAAAGTATCCATTCACTCACCTCATTTCCGTTACTATATGTCATACAGTATGTGTTTTATACTATGTATCATACAGTATTAATGTGACAAAAACTATAATCATTTACCAAAAAACGGATAATAAAAAGCGCAAATTATATGATTTTTGCTTTTTTAGCTAAGTTATATATCTATAGCACTCTAAAAGGTAGCACCTTAACTACTAATTTTGAAGTTCTAGTAATGCTATGTTACAAATATCGTATACATATGATGTGAACATAACATATCACTATAGGAAGCTATTAAAACGGCAAATTACCATGGTTGAATGATTCCTGTTTTATTCTTTAGGCACTGTTGATTTCACACTGTTTTCAGCACCTAATCAACGTTATTTCCTTCATAAACTTCATCTTTTTCAAAATCTCTATTTTTATTTGGTTTATTAAAGTAAAATAAAAAAACAATTAAATTAGGTTAATTGTTTTTCAAATGCAAAATCTTTATTTTTTTAAATAACCTATGATATTCGAAAAGACAAACTCTCCAAATGCAAGTGGTATATAAATAAACCATAACTTTAATATTGCCTTTGTTTCTTTGTGATCAGAATCCCCCATTAAAACCAACCCAATCCTTTTTCTTCAAATATTTTCATTTTAATTCCAATAACAAGGAAATTATACCATTTATTAACGTTATAGTCTATGTTTTCTAAAAATTAGATAAATAAAACTTTTGTATTCCCTCAATATTCAGATAAACATAATAATTTTTTTACGTTTCATCTTCAAAGTCTATAATGAGTCCTGTTAGAACTGCTTCATTACCAATCGATTGGATCCCGTGACCAATAAAATCCATCTTAAATTCTTCCCACTCTAACTGCTCTTTTGTGATTCATCGTCACATTATGATGAATCACTCATACATTATCTAGAAGTAAAAACCCTAATTCACTTTTCTCTTTAAGAGCACAATTCAAATGTGCTCTTTTTAAGTCTGTTCGAATACAATTAAAAATCCTACTGATAAACAAAAAATCTCGTTTATCAATAGGATTCATTAGCTATATATAGCGATTATAGCGAACTCCATCGCCTATTACTAAAGTCGAACTGATTTAAGTAATATAAATTCCCCTTTTTCTTTAGAAAATGGAACAACCTCTACAATCGCCTCAACATTAATTACTCCGTAAACATGCGGATATTCTTGACCGTTTGAAGCAAGTTCATATTTTACTTCTGCTTTTAATAGGGCTGGATCAATTGTAAGTAATAAAACATCTTCTTCATACTTGAAATATTTTTCTGCAACTCTTAAAGCTTGATCTACTAATGAACAATGAATAAATCCCTCTTCTATAAGGGAATCTTCATTAATTTTTCCAATTATTTTTGCGATTTCCCAATTACTTTTCGTAATTACTTTTGTAATCATAGTAACTCTCCCTTTTTAATTTATGTAATGATATAATAACACTAAATTTTCAACACGTTCTTAATAGATTGGGGACTTATAATGGATAAACCTCTCACTACATTACAAACTATTATTATACATATGAATACAAATGAGCATTGGCATGATTTTATTTGTTACTGTCAGCATCGCGAAGCGGGACTTCGAAAATTAGCTTATAAACATTTAGAGACATTTATTTCAAATGCAAAGAAATGGGAATCAAAAGATCAAGAAGAGTTTGCCATTTCACTGTTTACTATTTTAGATGCATTAAACGAAAAAGATGAGGTCTTAACTTTCTCACTAAATAGTTTTCTAATTGACATTCTATATAGATGGACAGAAAACAACTCGATTGATTCAAGACCTTTTAGATGGATAGGAATTTATATGGACTCTAGCAATAAAGAAGACGATTTAGAAAAATCCCTTCGAAAAGCGATTGAATTAGGTGGTGATACCGAACAAGAAGCTATGATATACCTAGTTTCTAATTACATCCATACTTTAGAATTTGGTACACATGAATTCCCTTCAGGTTATTGCGGAGATTTAAGCGAATGTATAGAAAAACTTCCCTATATGCTTCAATTAATTAATAGAATTCAGAATAAGAACATAAAGGAGCAAAACATTGGTCAAATACAAGAACAACTACACTTAATTCTAGATTGGTTAAAACATACACAAATTCCAGTAGATGCTGTTCGTATATGGGAAAAAGAACAAACTAAGGAATTAGAAATGGTCATTGTATATTATTTACACAACAGCTCAAGTCGTTAATTCATCTTGTACAGAGATAATAAAGTTGTTTAAAAAACGCCAGTCATGTTATTCAACAATCGGACTATATAATGGAATGAATCCTTGTAAAAATTAGAAATATTTGAAATAATCGTTATTAAGTTGAAGCAGAACGATTGCAGAAAAAGGTGATACGACTTTTTCTTACTTAAGAATCGCGAAACAGTTGAAAATTTTAATTAATTATATTCCGAAAGGGTGTGTGTAGTATCTTATCAACTAATGTTTTTACTTATAAATCTAAGGATGGAAAAACAGTAATAATTAGAGAAGCTAAAGAACAGGATGCAGAAAGAATACTAGATTCTGCTTCAAAAGCTTTAATAAACGCTCCATACATGCTAAGTACGGTTGAGGATTTAAAAAAGGTGCGTATCGATGCTATTCAAAAAACGTTAAAAGCTTATCATGAAAATCCAAATTATGTACAGTTTATTGCTGAAGTTGATGGTAAGTTAGTAGGTGCAATAGATTTTAAGAACGGAAACAAAGAAAAAATTAGTCATCAAGGGGCTTTTGCGATGACCATACTACCTGAATATCGAAATTATGGTATTGGAAGAGCTCTTCTAGAAACGTTAATCAATTGGGCTAAAAATAACAGTAAGATTGAAAAAGTTTGTCTTGAGGTAATGGAAGATAATCTAGGTGCAATCCAGTTATATAAGAATCTAGGCTTCTTTGAAGAGGGTAGAAAAGCAAAGGGTGTAAAATTGGATGATAGCTATCAAAATTTAATATTAATGGCTTTATTCGTTTAAAATTGAACATTAATTTCAATATAAAAAGAGGATCTTCATAGTCATCTCCCTGTTAAGTAGACAGTAATAGAAATCCTCTTTTTATATTTATCCCACATTAGCTTGCAGTAAAACTCCCCACTGATTATAGTTCCACTTTATTTTAATCCTTTAATTAAAGGTGACGCTTCCCCACTATGGAAAATCCATAAGTCATGAAGTGATCTCGTACATCCGACATATAGTAATTTTGCATCATGTTTTGTGTTTTTGTAATGTTCTTCATCCACATCAATTAAAAGCACCGCATCAAATTCTAAACCTTTCGCTAAATAGACAGGTACTACTGATATACCACCTTCATATTTACTTTGGTTTGCTTCAATTACGTTTACCGTTAATCCTGCATTTGTTAATTTCACATATATATCACGGCATTCATCTTCTGTTCTTCCGATTACCGCAATTGTTTTCACATCTGCATTTTGCAAATGTTTTACCGTCTTCACAATTTCAGTAAATTGATTTTCTGCACGAATTACTTTCACATCTTCTCCACTGCGGAAGACTGGTGTTGCGAGTCCTACTGGGATTCCTGCATTTTTAATTATTTCATTTGCAAATTCAATAATTTCTTTTGTAGACCGATAACTTCTTGTTAATTCATAATAACCGGTTTCTTGGAATACTTGCTTAAAAGCATTCCAATCTTCAATTCCTTGGTAATCATAAATCGCTTGCGATAAATCACCTAATATAGTGAAAGAATTACCTAATGTAATTTCTTTTAATACATAAACTTGGAAAGGCGAAAAATCTTGCGCTTCATCAATAACAACGTGATGAAACTTCTGTCCGATTTCAATCCCTGTTATACGATGATGTATGTATATTAAAGCTGGTAAATCTTCTACATACACTTCTTTTTTACGACAACTCTTTTCTGTTTCTTGAACAAGTTCTTCAGGTAATACTTCGAGTATTTCTTTGCTTTTCAACATTGAACTGTATAGTGAAAGTGGGCTCATTTTTGGCCAAAAATTCATATAGGTGTTCAATCTCTTTGTTGCTTCTTTTTTTAGTAACTTTTTCTCGTTTGTTTCTCCATACTTTTTAAGTTCAATTTCAATCCAACGTTTCATACGGCCGACTAAACGTTCTCTTCTCTTCTTTAATGGATAATGTTTATATTCCACTTGCATCCATTTTTTAACGTCTTCCACTGGAATAACAGCTTTATCCCATGCCTCAAAATCTTTTGTTGGCACTAAATCATTTTCAAATTGAGTCATTCTTTCTTCTATAAACGCCTTAAATTCTAGCGTACCTTTTAATTTACCGATCATAATCTTTCTTTCATCGCGATTAATTGAAAAGGCTTCTTTCAATTTTTCTTCTGTCTGCTTTAGTTTCACTGAACCCTCTAACGTACGTAATGCCCAATCCGAAAACGTTGTTTGACTAATATTCCCTACACCTAATTCAGGAAGTACACTCGAAATATAGTCTAAAAACAGACTATTCGGCGCAAATACGATCATTCTTTCTGCTTCTAGTTGTTCACGATATTCATAAATTAAAAAAGCAAGGCGATGTAAAGCGATTGTTGTCTTTCCGCTCCCTGCAACCCCTTGAATTAATAATGGCAAGTTTCTTTCCGCACGAATAATATCATTTTGTTCCGATTGAATCGTTGAAACAATATCCTTTAGCTTATTATCTTTATTCTCACCTAATCGATATAGAAGAAAATCATCGGCATGCGATACATCTTCATTTCCTTTTACATATGTATCAACAACACGTTCAAGTTCTCTTTTTCGAATGGAAATGTTTCGTTTTAAATACACATCACCTTCTACTAACCCATCTGGTGATTGATAAAATGCTAACTCTTCTCCACCGGTAAATGAATAAAACATACTTGCGACAGGTGCTCTCCAATCAATAATAATTGGTTTCATCGTGTCCATATCCGAAACCCCTACTTTTCCAATATAAATCGGCATAACTGCTTCTTTACCATCTTCCTGAAAATCTAACCTTCCAAAGTACGGCTCTTGCACACCAATACGTAAATTTTGTCTATTAGACTCTCTCATACTTTCAAGAATTTGCTCTTTAAAATCTTCTCCATAATAAACTGGGATTTTTTCAAGCTTATCCAATTGCTCATCCATCGTGTGTAAAGTATCCTTCATTTTTTGTAACTCATCTTCAAATATGTTGCTCATTTCGACGATTCCCTCCTGTCCGTTCTAATTTTTCAGTCGAAATACCATTGTATTAAAAATTCAATCGTAAAGTCAATAGTTTCCAATTAAATTTTCCGAAAAAACTTACTTTTTATCTTTCTAATTTTAAAGATATATACAACATCTAAATCACATCACTACACATATAGTATAGTGATGCATACAAAAAATACCTCTTTCTATTTGTGACCTATTTAATTTATATATTGACAAACAATGTAAAAATCAAAGATACATAAAGTGAAAATTTTATAAGGGGGTTTTACTGCCCACAAATAGTAGGCTAAATAAAAGTAAAGGAGTCTATTCAAATGAAATTCGCGAAAAAGAAATCACTAAAGTTATATTTACTTATTTTTGTATTAACTGTTTTGGCCAGTGGATGGATTGGGGTATTTCTAGATTCTCTTCTAACAAATCAACCTGAAGGAAATACTTTAGGTATGGGGTTATGGATAATATTACCTTTCCTCGTAAGCATTTTACTTAGAGTTATTAGCCGAGATTGGAATGATTTTGGCATCAAGCCAAATTTGAAAGGAAACTTTATATGGTATTTCACTGCACTACTTATTTATCCATTCGTTACAGTAATAACGATAAGCATATCGCTCATTTTTGGAGTAGCTCATATTGCTAGTTTTGATATATCCACGTTATTGTCACTCATAGTCATGTCTACTATTGGTAACTTTATTAAAAATATTTTTGAAGAGTTTTCTTGGCGTGGTTATTTAACTCCAAAGTTGATTGAACTAAATCTAAACGATTGGTACATTTATATTATTTCTGGTTTAATTTGGGCACTTTGGCATGCTGCATATTATATAGTCTTTTTGCCAAATGAATATTTTGAATCTATCTCAAGATTAAATATGCTTTTATCTGGCTGTATCCTTATGGTTTGTTGGTCAATTATGTATGTTGAAATATATAGACTTACAAAATCCGTCTGGCCATGCGTTATCATGCATGCGATCGAGGATGCCGTTCCTACTGTTTTAGTTACCATAACAGGGATTATTACTCTTACAAACAGTAGTGATTTTTGGTTAAATCCTATTAGCGGGGTCGCTGCTACTGTTTTATTTCTCGGAATTGGAATCGTACTAAGAACTATAAGAATAAAAAGAGAACGACATTTATTCACACAATAAAAGTAAAAAGAGTAAGGATTTATGAAGTGACCCCTAAAAGTTAGACACGGTTATTTCATTAGGCAGCTTGATAAAAA
>NZ_PCOB01000013.1:0-152795 GCF_002975115.1 Bacillus sp. MYb78 | reverse complement strand
TTTCAGCAACACTCTCACTTCACGTCTAAACGCTTATAGAGAAACGTGTCGCGCCGGCAGCTTGCATGAGATCAATTGAAATCTTAATGGAAAGCACAGAGTTACATGATCGTCTATGGGAAAACGGTCGTTATTTAAAACAAGGGTTAAAAGAACTTGGCTTTAACATTGGGGAAAGTGAAACGCCAATTACACCTTGTATTATTGGGGACGAAGTATTAACACAAGAATTTAGTAAACGTCTAAATGAAGAAGGCGTATACGCAAAATCTATCGTGTTCCCAACTGTAGCAAAAGGAACAGGTCGTGTTCGTAATATGCCTACAGCAGCTCATACGAAAGAAATGTTAGATGAAGCAATTCGTAAGTATGAAAAAGTAGGGAAAGAAATGGGCATCATTTAAGTAACGACATCTTTTGAATAGCTTGCAAATGAGGAGTGGGGAAAATGAAAAAAATTCTAGTAACCGGTTCTTTAGGGCAAATTGGTTCTGAACTAGTAATGAAACTTCGTGATGTATACGGCGCATCAAATGTTATTGCAACAGATATTCGTGAAACAGACAGTGAAGTAGTAACGTCTGGTCCATTTGAAACGTTAGATGTAACAGATGGACAAAAACTACATGATATCGCAAAGCGTAATGAAGTAGATACAATTATTCATTTAGCAGCTTTACTTTCAGCAACAGCAGAAAAAAATCCGTTATTTGCATGGAATTTAAATATGGGTGGACTTGTAAATGCTCTAGAAGCAGCTCGTGAATTAAACTGTAAGTTCTTCACACCAAGTTCTATCGGTGCATTCGGTCCATCGACGCCAAAAGATAATACACCGCAAGATACAATTCAGCGTCCTACTACGATGTATGGGGTAAACAAAGTAGCAGGAGAATTACTATGTGATTATTATTATCAAAAGTTTGGTGTAGATACGCGCGGTGTCCGTTTCCCAGGTTTAATTTCTTACGTAGCTCCTCCAGGAGGCGGAACAACTGATTATGCAGTTGAAATTTATTATGAGGCGATTAAAAAAGGTGCATACACCTCATACATTGCTGAAGGAACGTACATGGACATGATGTATATGCCTGATGCTTTACAAGCGATCATTTCATTAATGGAAGCTGATCCAAGTAAGCTAGTGCATAGAAATGCATTTAACATTACAGCAATGAGCTTCGAGCCAGAGCAAATTGCAGCGTCAATTCGTAAACACATTCCGACGTTTACAATGGATTATGCAGTAGATCCAGCTCGTCAAACAATCGCTGATAGCTGGCCAAACTCTATTGATGCAACAGCAGCAATGAAAGAGTGGGGCTTCAAAGCAGAATACGATTTAGATAAAATGACAACTGACATGCTGGCTAAGTTAAAAAAAAAGCTCACAGCTGAGTTAGTGATGAATTAATAGGAAGAGTCGATTCTTAGGAATCGGCTCTTCATCATTTTTGGAGGGAGAGAAGTCTTATGCAGAGAGTTGATGTCGTATATGCACTAATACATGACGAAGAAACAGATAAAATATTAATGGTACATAATGTAGAACAAAACGTTTGGTCATTGCCAGGCGGGGCTGTGGAAAAAGGTGAAATATTAGAGGAAGCACTAATAAGAGAAGTGAAAGAAGAGACAGGTTTAACAGCTGCGTTAGGTGGACTTGTTGCGATTAATGAAAAATTCTTTGAAGAATCAGGGAATCATGCACTATTTTTTACATTCCGAGCGAATGTAGTAAAAGGTGAACTTATTGCGGAAGATGAAGGTGAAATTTCTGCAATAGAGTGGGTGGATCGAACAATTGCGAATGAGCGCTTCCCATACTATGACGGAGGATTTGAATCTTTGTTAGAAGTAGCCATTCCATACAAGTTTCAACCAGAAACAAAGTAATTGAACGAAAAAACAGGAGCCACAAGGCTCCTATTTTCTATTCAATCGTCTTCAGTAATAATTTTTTCAGTAATGGTTTAATCTTCAATCGTAAATCTTCAGCGTGATTTGCAACTAAGAAGTGATGGTTATAAATGTTTTTCATCAATTGATAAGTTGCTTCTTTCGCTTCGCCTTCTTCGATGAAGATACCGATTACTTCCATACCACTTTTACGCGCGAGTTTAACAGCTTCATGCGTATCTAAAATTCCGTCTTGTTGATAGTCTAGCGCAGAAGGCTCACCGTCTGTGAAGACTAGTAAGAATTTATGTTTCTCAGGTCTTTTGGCAAGCTTTTCAGAAACGATACGAATAATATATCCGTCGCGGTTATCTTCTTCTTCACGAAGTTGCATAATTTCTGGACCGACGTTTGGTAACGTTGAGTTTTTATAATTTACAACTTCATGGATAACGTTCGGCTTATCTTCAGGTTTAGCGCTAGAGGCATCTTCCCAAAATCCGCTAATAGCGTGCGGGATTTTTAAAGATTTTAAAGCTTCATGGAATAGTACAACACTCTTCTTCGTTTCTTCCATTTTGTTATACATAGAACCAGAACAGTCAACTAACAGTTGGAATGCAACATCGAGTTCTTGTGACTCTTGTCCTTTTTTATAAAACATCCGCGGTTGTTTTTCGGTATAAATACGAAGGAATTTCTTACGAAGTCTTCCGTAATATTTATCACTATTCGCATTCGTTTTATTTTCAATCGTTTTTTCGATAATTTTCTTTAATTCTTTTACATCTTTATTGACGACTGATTTGATAGCTTGGTAATCTTTTTTCTCATCAATATTTACTTTGCGAGCTTCTTTAAATGTATGAGAAGCACCTACATTATACTTCCCATATGCACCGTCGTGCTGGCTAGAAGCGTGTGAAGCCCTTGCTTCTTCTGTATCAGCGCCATCAAAGTTGGATTGTGTACTTTTTTGAGAAGTACCTTGTACAGAACCAAGTGCTTGGTCGCCATCTTCTGATTCACGAGCAGTATCGCCCATCATGTTTGTTTTTGTTCCGCTTTCTAATTCAAAGCGTAAAAAGTTCTCGTTTTCGTTATTTTTATTTTCACGATGCCATGTGGAGAAACTTTCATCCATTTTGTTTTTATTTTCATCGTCATCTATAAGCTGCGTATCATCATTTGCTAAATCTTCGACGCGACAGTTCTTTTCGTCTGCAAGAACAGATAAGTAAAGTGGAGCATGTCCGAAATAGTTGTTAAGCATATCACTTTCAAGAAGCGCCTCTAAGCGATAGCGAATTTTCTCAACGATATACATAATATCTTCTGTATTACGTGCTTGGAATGCTTCATGTAAAATCGCTTCAATTTGCTCAAAATATTCATTATTAAACATTTCATATTTATCGCTCGTTAATGAAAGATAGCATAGGCAAAATAGACGATCACCGTGATAATTACGAACGCGGTTTATTTCATTTTGAGAGCCGAAATAATTGCGGTACATTTCTTTTCGGCGTTTAAAAATATGTTTCGTGCCAGGACGTAAGTTCTTTACGATTTCCTCAACGCGTAAATCTTCTAATAGAACAAATAATTGTGTTAAAAACTTTTTTAGGGGCGATTCTTGCAATTCAATCGCATACGAACGAATTAAAGTCATGTCCGAGTAATGTTTATTACCAAGTGCTTTTAAGAACACTTCGCTTTTTAATCCGATTACTGTATCTTCTTCTTTTCGATCATCCCAAAAGTGACTAATGACAACTTTCTTTTCAATTTCGTCGTAGTATGCTTTATAGCCATATTCAAGATAGGCATCGTCTTCTTTTAGAAGGGCATACATTAAGTTTTCCATTTGTAGAAACAGCGACGCATCAATTTTTTTGTCACTAAAAATTTGTCTCATAAATTATCCCTCAAAGAAATAACTTTCTGCTAATTCACGGACAGTCATTTGTTCTGTTTCATCATTAAGTTTTGCAATTATGCTTCGTTCAATCGCTCGCATAACAGGAATATATACACCTAAATCACATGCGTCGATAATACCACGAATACTTGCTGCTTCTTCACTTACACGTCCATCGCGAGCTAAAGGCATAAGGTCGCTTGCAAATGCAACAAACTTTTCAATTGTTGCAACATCATTTAATTTTGATTCTGCTAATAATAGTTCTTTTAATGTGTCACCTTGAATGTAAGGAACTTCAATAATAACGAAACGGTTTTTTAATGCTTCATTTAGTTCACTTGTTCCAACGTAACCTTCGTTAATCGCAGCAATTACACGGTATTCGTCATCACCGTATACAACCTCTTGTGTAAATGGGTTTGTGATCATTTTACGGTAATCTAATGCGCCGTGAAGTAGCGGTAAAGTTTCAGGTTTTGCCATATTGATTTCGTCAATATATAGGAAGTGACCGTTCTTCATTGCTTTCATAAGAGGACCGTTAACGAATGAAACTTCAGATGCACCATCTTTCGTTTGTAGTGTGTTGTATCCTAAAATACCTTCTACATCTAAGTCGACAGAGCAGTTAATGCTATGCATTGGTTTTTGGAATAAAGAAGAAAGAGTTTCCGCTAGTACTGTTTTACCACTACCAGTCGGTCCTTTTAATAGAATGTTCTTGCCAAGAAGAAGTGCTGTAATCGCATCTTCAATAATGCTATTATCAGACGCTTTATATATTTTCGTTCCGATTAAATGTGCATTTTCACCAGCTTCTTGTTTATTCTTTTCATGAATCGTAGAAAGCTGTTGTTTTAAATCAGAATGTATATGAAATTGTTCTAACATGTATTTCCCACCTAACATTATTTTCATAAAGTAATACATCTTATGATAACTTGTTTTAATATGGTATGCAAAGAAAAGGAAGGAGGATAAAGGGAAAAGAAAAAGCAATCAAGATGAAGTTGATTGCTTACAGTAAAGGAGAAATGAGCCTCATGAAAGACTCCAATATGCGTTTTTTTATACTTCTTTTTTGGAAAGAGTTCCATTTAATTTCAGTTGAATGTTTAAAGTCTTCTTCAAAATCACGTTTAATATCGTGAACTGTTTTTGATTCATAAAGTACGCTAATAATTTCGTAATTCAATTCAAAGCTACGTACATCCATGTTTGCTGTTCCAATAGTTGCAATTATATCATCAACGAGTACAATTTTTGCATGCATAAAACCATCTTTATAACTGTAAATAGAAGCACCAGCTTTTAAAAGCGGAGTGAAATAGGATTGAGATGCTTGATCACTAATGATGCTATCACTTTTACCTGGATATAAAATCCGTACATCTATTCCGGCAATTGCACTTAAGCGTAATAATGTTAAAGTTTCTTGATCTGGAATAAAGTAGGGTGTAGCAATCCAAATTGATTTTTTTGCAGAGCCCATAACAGCTAATAATGTATTACGAATACTTTTATCATCGGAGCTTGGTCCGCTGGCTACGATTTGAACAGCACCTTCTGCATTTGAAATCTCTTTACCTGGGAAGTATTGTCTATTCATGAATTGATCCCAGGAATAAGTATTTAAACCACTAGAGGCATAGAGCCAGTCTTCTAGAAAGATTGCTTGTAATTTATATAATGCTTTTCCTTCTATTTTTAAATGACTATCACGCCAAACAGGAAATTTCTTTGAACGACCAAGATATTCATCACCGACATTGAGTCCTCCGGTAAAACCAATTTCTCCATCTACAATAACAATTTTTCGATGGTTACGATAATTGACAGTTTCAAGTAACCAAGCTGAAAAAATAGGGTCAAATTCTACAATTTCAATCCCAGCTTCTTTCATAGGTTGTAAAAATCGTCTTCTTAACGTATTACTTCCAAGGCCATCATAAAGGAAGCGTACAATAACACCATCTTTTGCTTTTTGTATTAAAGCATCTCGAACTTTTGTACCAATTTCATCAGATTTATAAATGTAGTATTGAATATGTATATGATGTTTTGCCTGCTCTATAGCTCGCAAAATTTCTGGAAATGTTTGATCTCCGTTTGTTAAAAGTTTTGTAGTTGTTTTATCTGCGGCAGGACCGCCTCCAAATTTTTGTATGACTTCTGTTAAATGTAAGGAACGTTCATTTAGTGGGACTGTGAGTAATAACTCTAGTCTTCTTCTTTCTAATATTTCACGGAATAATTTTCTTTGTTCTTCTGAACGATGGAGATGTTTTTTTCTTCTCCAGCGGCTGCGTCCGAAAATAGCGTATAAAAGCACACCTATAATAGGAAGAAGTGCTAATACTAAAAACCATGCTAATGTACTTTGTGGAGATCTATTTTCTATAAAAATAACGAATGAAATTCCTACGATTGTGATGGACCATAGAGCACCGACAAATGTATATAACGAGATATACGATGTATTTAATAGGAACAGAACGATAGATACAATTGTAAATATTAATAGTAATTGAACGATAGGTTTTTTCATTTCTATATAATTCCCCTAATCTTTTTTCAATATAGACTTCTTAAATAGAAGATGTAATATGACATCTTTATTATAAGGTGTTTTGCTTTTTTTACAAAATATAGACATTTCACCTATACTTTCCGCATTTGTCCTACATACAGTGTACTATCCCATTTTTTATCTCACTCTTAACGCATATGAAAATGAAAAAATCGAAAAGGAGCGGAGAAACATGAATTATATAGAAAATAATGGATTGTACTATCGGAATCATCATGGTGGGCACAATCATAACGGCGGACATCATCACCATGGAGGACACAATCACTATGATCACCATCATCATCACGGAGGCGGATGGGGCTGGGGTGATGGTAGTTCATGGGGAGGCGGATTTTTCCCTGGAAGCTTTGCAGGAGGAGTGTTAGGCGGACTGACAGCGGGTGCATTAACAGGTGCAACAAGTGGAGGATATTATCCGGCTCCATATCCAGTAGCTTATCCATCACCATACCCTGTAACGTATCCAATGCCATACCCAGGTTATCAGCAAATACCATATTCGTATTAAACTAAAAAAGAGGCTATCCTCTTTTTTAGTTTAATACGGTATTTATTTATAAAATACTTCCAAAATTAAGGTGAAAATATGTTAATATTTTGTTATTGTAATTCAAAAACATATACATTGATGTAGAGTTTTATATTATTATTCGTGAATAGTTATGTAGTATGTTCTAATTTCTATTTCGTTATTAAAAACAAAGAGATCAGATGTGAGTGGTATTAGTTGGAAACAAGGCTTGCATAGAGCCACTTAAAGGGATTGCAGTATAATAAGGCGCGAAATAATTAGGGAGATGAGAAGCTACTAGTTATAATTGGAACGGTATAATATTGCTTTTTATTACAAATAATATTATGTTATTTTAATCGGTCTATTTAAAAAGATAATTTATGTAATGGGCTAGTATTAGAAAATGAAATATCTCTATTTCTATGAAGAGAAACAGGTTGTGTTTTAGTCAGATAGAAGCAAGGAGAGATGCGCATGCTAGAACAGAGAGGTCATGCATTATATGACTCTTCATTGCGAGATTTAAAGTTAGCATTAGATGAGTCTTCAATTGTTGCAATTACAGATCGAAAAGGTCTTATTACATATGTAAATGATAAATTTTGTGAAATCTCTAAATACAAAAGAGAAGAATTAATTGGAAAAGATCACCGTATTTTAAATTCAGGACATCATCCAAAAACCTTTTTTCAAGACTTATGGAAACGTATTTTGAATGGGAAAGTATGGACAGGTGAGATTCGGAATCGAGCAAAAGATGGTACATATTATTGGGTCAAAACAACAATTGTTCCATTTTTAAATGAAAAAGGAGAGCCATACCAGTTTATCGCAATTCGAAATGATATTAGTAGTAGAAAAGAAGCGGAACATAGATTGCGGCTAAGTGAAAGTCGTTATAGGGAGCTTGCCTATCATGATGCTTTAACGAGTTTGCCTAACCGTTTACAATTAATAACGACCGTTAATAAATTGATTGCAGATAAAAAAGAATTTGGTATGATTTACTTTGATTTGGACCGTTTTAAATTAGTAAATGATACGTTAGGTCATATGATAGGAGATTTACTTTTAAGCGAAGTTGCTTCAAGGTTGCATTATGTACTAGGAGAGAAAGATGTTCTGGCTAGGCTAGGTGGCGACGAATTTGTGCTGTTAACAAAAAATCATAGACAAGATGATATGAGTCAGTTAGCGACATCTGTGTTGTCATGTTTCCAGGCACCATTTATGCTTGAAGGCCATGAAGTATACATTTCAGCTAGTCTAGGACTTTGTTCTTATCCACAAGACGGACAAGATGTGGAAACTTTATTGAAAAACTCTGACTTAGCTATGTATAGTGCAAAAGAACAGGGGAGAAACGCTGCATGTTTCTTTACAGATGAGCTACGCGCGAAAATAAATCGTAGAATGAAAGTTGAGTTTGCTTTGCAAAAGGCAATTCGTGATGAAGAGTTAGATGTAGCATTGCAGCCTATTATTGATTTGAAAACGAAGAGATATTCTGGTATAGAAGCTCTAGTACGTTGTATGACAGAAGACGGACCTATTTCACCAAGCGAATTTATCCCTGTTGCTGAAGAGTCTGGACTTATTATAAAGCTAGGAGACTGGGTATTAGAAAAGTCATGCCGATTGTTTAAAACATTGCCAAATTATCAAGAAGGACTAAAGTTATCTGTGAATTTATCTATACAACAATTAATGCAGAAACGTTTTATTTTGTCTGTACGTAGCATTTTAAAGAGAACTGGTTTTCCTCCGAACCGTTTAATATTAGAAATAACGGAAAGCATTGCAGTTCGCCATTTTGATTATATTATTGCTACATTACAAGAATTAAGAAATATGGGTGTTTTAATTGCTTTGGATGATTTCGGAACTGGCTATTCTTCCTTATATTATTTAAAACAACTACCACTGGATATTGTAAAAATTGATCGTAATTTTATTCGTGAATTTCATTATGATCACGCACAACCAGAACGAACGATTGTAAAATCCGTTATTGAAATTGCTCATAGTTTAAATTTAGCAGTAGTTGCTGAAGGGGTAGAAACAGTAGAGCAAGAGAGTTTGTTACAATCAATGAGCTGTGATTATGTACAGGGATTTTATTATGCGAAACCTTTATCTGTAGGAGAGCTAAAAGAAAAGTTAATTACAGATTTTTAATAAAAAAGAGAAGCCAGCAGCTTCTCTTTATTTAATCCGTTTTTTGTGAGTCTTTCATTAGTACAGGATAAAGAATAAGACCTAATACGAACAATCCAATTCCTAAGAAGAACGTTTTTAAGTCAGCAGTTCCTGTTTTGATAACCCAAATTGAGTATACAAATGCTAATGTAGTGATGATCCCGTCCTTTATTCGAGAACCAGGCATTATATCATACGTTTCTCCTGTAATAACCAGTTTGAATTGGTACAGAGTAGAAACAAGGTATGGAATTAAATAGGCTAATGTTGCTACGACGATAGCGAAACTATACGCTTCTGAAACAGTACCAGAAATCGTTGAAAATAAGAAGATTTGCGTCATTACATTTGTAATCAATAATGATTTTGAAGGACTACCTTTTTTATTTGTTTTCCCGAAAAACTTAGGGAAAAGTCCATTCTTTGCTGCCTGGTAAGGTACTTCTGAACTAACAACAATCCAGCCAACTGTAGATCCAAATAAAGATATAAGAGCGAGTAAAGCCATTATATATGCACCTTTATTTCCAATTGCTAAATTTAATGCGTCTACTAAAGGTTTTTGAGACTCTTTTAAAGCATCTTGCGGAAGAGCTCCCATTGTAAGTAAAGTAATTGACATGTAAATAAGAAGAGCGATAATTAATCCGAAAATCGTAGCTTTTTTTACATCGCGCTGTGATTTTGCACGATTAGAAAGCATAACTGCTGATTCAATACCGATAAATGCCCAGAGTGTTGCAATAGCAGCTGAATTGATTTGTCCACCTAATGAGATTGATTGTCCTGCTTCATTCATAAAGGTTTGACCATCTCCGAAATTAGAGGCGTTGAAAATGAATAATGTAATTACAATAAACATTGTAAATCCGATAATTTTTGCAATGGTAGCAAGTAGATTCATGTTTCCAGCTCGATCAATATTTTGAGAAAGAATATATTGAATTCCCCACAGCATAAGGCTACATACGAGGAAAGTTAACCCTTTTCCGAGTTCCAGTGAAAATCCATTTATTGAAAAAAGAATTTGCTTACTTTGTAAAACTGGAAAGAATGTTGATAAATATCCAGCAAAAGAAATAATAACAGATGCTGTTGCAGCCCAGTTAGCAGCCCAATATCCCCATGCCATACTATATCCTGCAACTTTACCAGCTTTTTTTGAAGGAAACATCGCTTGAGCATAGCTTTGTGGTCCAGCTTTTAATTCTGGTTTCCGAATCGCTAAATTTCCAAATACAAGTGCAATCATAAATACGCCAAGGCCTGTAATACTCCATGCGAGTGTAGAACCCATTGGCCCTGATACTTGTGCTAAATTTGCTGGTAGCATAAATACGCCACCGCCAACCATATTCCCGATAACAAATGCTGTTAAAACCCATAATCCCCATTTTTTCGTTTCCATTTTTGTTAACTCCTTTGTAGTAAGTTTTGCTTAAACATCATTTTTTACTAGCTTTTTGACAATAAAAAAAGAGCCATGTAGATAAAAAAATACCTACATGGCTCTTTCGCCAAAGCGTAGGTACAACGGGAATAACCCTTGTACCTACGCGTAATTTTTCCGCTAGGTTTCAAGGGTTACGTATGATGATGATGTTTTTGTGCAAATGTAACTACAGTTGTTGTATAAGTAAGCATAGTTCTTTGCTCCCTTTCTCCTCTGATTTTGAAGTTAGTATACTACATGTTTTTTTGAATGAAAAGAAAAATATAAAAATTTTTATAAAAATACGTTTTAAAGATTAAATATTTACCTATATTTTTCTTGTACTGGAAAATAAGTGAGAGATTGGCAGAAGAGTGAAGCATGTTATAATACATATAGAATTAGAAGGTGACAAGGGGCTATTGTAGATGATGAGTAAGTATGAACAAATTTATACAGAAATCAGTAAATCTATTGATAATAAACAATTAAAAGAGGGATGCAAAATCCCATCAGAAACAGAATTAATGAAGCAGTATGAGGCAAGCCGAGGCACGGTAAGAAAAGCTGTAGATTTACTGCAAGAGCGTGGATATGTGCAAAAAATTCATGGAAAAGGTGTTTTTGTTTTAAAGCGAAAAAATATTGAATTTAATTTTGGCGGTATTGTAAGTTTCCAAGAAGAAAATGAACGTTTAGGACGTCATTGTATTACGGAAGTTGTGGAAATGGACAAAGAAAAAGCCACAAAAGAAATTGCGAAATTATTAAATGTAAAAGAAAAAACAGAGATTGACCATATTAAACGTGTACGAAATATTGATGGAGAAAAAGTAATTTTAGATATAAATCATTTTGTATCTGAGTTTATTCCAGGATTAACGAAAGAAATTGCAACTGCATCGATTTATAAATACATCGAGAAAGAGCTTGGGCTACATATTAGTTATTCGCAGAGGGTAATAGAAGTACAGCCATGTACAGAGGATGACAGAAAGTATTTAGATTTAAATGGAACAGACTATGTTGTCGTTGTGAAAAACTTTACACATTTGTATGATGGAAGTCAGTTTGAATATACAGAATCACGCCACCGTTTAGATATTTTTCACTTTTCGGATGTGGCACGCAGGAAGTAAAGAGGTGGAACAAAATATTGTTTCATCTCTTTTTTTATAAAAAAAACACAAACTCGTATATACGAGTGTTGACTAACTTATATATACGAGTTAATATGTAATTGTAAACGGTATCAAAAACAGAAAAGAGGGACGGGAATATGGGGAAAGACTATCGTAAAACAGCAGAGGAAGTGTTGCAGTATATTGGTGGGAAAGAAAATATTGAACAAGCTGCACATTGTGTGACGAGGCTCCGTATCGCTTTAAAAGATGAAAGTAAAATAGATAATGATAAATTACAGTCTGTTTCATTAGTGAAAGGAGCGTTTCATAACGCTGGTATATTTCAAGTTGTAATTGGTCCAGGGGATGTAGATCGTGTTTACGCTGAATTGATAACGCTTGCAGGTATGAAAGAATCGACTGTAGCTGACGTAAAAGACTCTGGAAATCAGAAGTTAAATCCAGCTCAAAAGTTTGTAAAAATATTTTCGGATGTATTTATGCCGATATTACCAGCGATCGTAACAGCTGGTTTACTAATGGGTATTAACAATCTATTAGGGGCAAAGGACTTATTTTTTGATGGGAAAAATTTATTAGATGTTTATCCGAACTTAGGCGGGCTTTGGGATTTAATTAATATGATGGCCAATACAGCATTCGTATTCTTACCAGCACTTGTCGGGTGGTCAGCAACGAAGCGTTTTGGTGGTAGTCCAATACTAGGGATTGTTATGGGATTAATGCTTGTGCACCCGGCCTTATTAAACGCTTGGGACTATGGAAAAGCAGCGACTGGTTTAGAGGGTCAAAAGATTGAGTACTTCAATATTTTAGGACTGTTCCAAATTGAGAAGGTAGGATATCAAGGACAAATTTTACCTGTTTTAGTAGCAGCATTTGTATTAAGTAAAGTGGAAATTTTCTTAAAGAAACATGTACCAAATGCAATTCAATTATTAGTTGTACCAATTACAACAATCGTTGTGACAGGTGTGTTAGCATTAGGAATTATCGGTCCGGTTACACGTCATATCGGAGATTTATTAACAGTAGGATTAGTAGGTGTATATGAAACAGTACCAGTAGTTGGAGCAGTATTATTTGGAGCATTATATGCACCGCTCGTAATTACAGGTATGCATCATATGTTTATTGCAATTGATTTACAATTGATTGCACAGCATGGAGGTACATTTATTTGGCCGATGATCGCTCTTTCTAACATTGCGCAAGGTAGTGCGGCACTTGCGATGTTCTGGATTTCTAAAAATCAAAATGATAAAAGTATGGCATCGACATCAGCCATTTCAGCATACTTCGGTATTACAGAACCAGCGATGTTTGGTGTGAATTTACGAAATAAGTTCCCGTTCTATGCAGCGATTATTGGATCGGCTATTGCAGCTATATTTATTACGTTAAATGGTGTATTAGCACCTGCTATCGGAATTGGCGGATTACCAGCATTTATTTCTATCATTCCGAAATCGATTCCAATGTTTATTGTCGGAATGATTATTGCAGTTGTAATCCCATTTACTTTAACATGGTTATTTGCAAAAAGAGTCAAACAGAAGTAGGAGGAAGTTAAACATGAAGGATTGGCATAAAAGTGTAGTCTATCAAATTTATCCGAAGAGCTTTAATAGTTATTACAATAGAGAAACCGGTGATATAAAAGGGGTTACAGAGAAACTAGATTATTTAAAAGAACTCGGAGTGGATTATATATGGTTAACACCGATATACCAATCACCACAAAATGATAATGGATATGATGTAAGTGATTACTACAGCATTGATCCATCTTACGGAACGATGGAAGAGTTTGAAGAACTTTTAGAGGAAGCGAAAGTACGTAACATTGAGATTATGCTTGATATTGTTGTAAATCATAGTTCGACTGAACATAAGTGGTTTAAAGAAGCGAAGGAAGATCAAAATAGTCCATATCGTAATTACTATATTTGGCGTGATGAAAAAAATAATTGGCAATCTAAGTTTGGTGGATCTGCTTGGAAATATGATGAGAAGACGGAGCAATATTATTTACATTTATTTGATGAAACACAAGCTGATTTAAATTGGGAAAATGAAAAACTTCGTGAAGAAGTATATGATATGATGCGTTTTTGGCTGGATAAAGGAGTAACAGGATTCCGATTAGATGTCATTAACTTAATTTCAAAAGACCAATGCTTCTTAAACGATGAAGGTAGTACTGCGACAAGTGATGGACGCAAGTATTATACAGATGGTCCGCGTGTTCATGAATATTTACAAGAGATGAACCGAAATGTTTTTGAAGGAAAAGATGTAATTACAGTTGGAGAAATGTCATCTACGACAATTGATAATTGTATTAAATATTCTAATCCTGAGCGTAATGAATTAAGCATGACGTTTAGTTTCCATCATTTAAAAGTAGATTATCCGAATGGTGATAAGTGGACGAAAGCAGAGTTTGATTTTATTAAATTAAAAGAGATTATGTCTAACTGGCAAATTGAAATGCAAAAAGGCGGAGGATGGAATGCGTTATTTTGGTGTAATCATGACCAGCCTCGCATCGTGTCACGCTTTGGTGATGATGGAAAGTACCGAAACGAATCTGCAAAAATGTTAGCGACAGCCATGCACATGCTGCAAGGAACGCCTTATATTTATCAAGGGGAAGAAATCGGTATGACGAATCCTAAATTTGAGTCCATCGAGCAATATCGTGATGTGGAATCGTTAAATATATACGATATAAAGCTAAAAGAAGGGCTATCAAAAGAAGAGATTATAGGGATTTTAAAGCAAAAATCTCGTGACAATTCGCGCACTCCAATGCAGTGGAATGAAGAGATGAACAGTGGTTTTACAACAAGTACACCTTGGATTTCAGCGGCTGAAAACTTTAAAGAAATAAACGTAGAGAAGGCATTAGAAGATAAAGAGTCCGTATTTTATCATTATAAAAAGTTAATAGAACTTAGAAAAACGTATGATGTAATTACTGAAGGAGAATATGCTATTTTGGATAAAAATGATCCTAAAATTTGGGCATATACTCGTACTACAGAAAGTGAAGTACTACTTGTTATAAATAACTTCTATGAAGAAGAAATAACTTACTCTATACCAGCGCACGTTCAATTAGATGGAATGAAACAAGAAGTACTACTGTCGAATTATAAAGATGCCAGCAAGGATATTGCAAAACTTAACTTAAGACCATATGAATCAATTGTGTATCGATATACGAAATAAAAGGTTGTATGCCGCATGGGCATACAACCTTTTATTTTAGGACACCACTGTACAAAATGTTTACCTCTACCTCAGGTTTGAATTTTACTTTTGCATAATCTTTATTCCAATTTTTCTTCTTCCATAAGTCAGGGTGATAGGCGATAAGGTGTCTGCCGATACCGAAAGCATCACAGTTTGCTTTTTGTAACTTTTTCGTTATCTTTTTAGCTTCTTTCGTAAGTTGTTTAGACAATTCTTTATTTAGTTTTTTTCTTTCATCCATTTTGTAAAGATTATCTCTCGGAGCTTCAAGCGCTATAACTTTTAGTTGGAGCTTAATGTGAGCATAAACATTTCCTTTTTTATCTGTTGTTATTTTTAAGTCTCGTTTTAACTTTCGATTGCTAATTTCCATTGTTAAATAATCAGATGTTTTCTCTGATTCACCGCTAGTAAGCTTTTGGGTTATACGGGCACTTGTTCCCATTTTTCCGGTTAATAATACGAATAAAACAGATTGTTTCAAAGGTAAATGCCCAGTTAATTTATCATTGTTAAATAAAGCTAGACCGTTTGTAATTACTTCTTTTCCTTTTATTTTTATAGAAGGGAGGGTAAAGTCTTTACCGGGATCTAACATTTTTGTAGCAGCTGTTTCTAAAGTTTCTTTTGGAAATACACTCATATCTTCTAAGCTTTTCACTTTTTTCTTTAGAAAATCTCCAATTAGTAAATTTCCTACTTTCTTTTTTTCTAGTATCTCCGATGTTTCACCATCTACTGCAATAAGTTTTACTAAAGCAGTTGGGTTTGTTGGGTCCCGAAAGCTGACATCTAAATAAGGTAATATACCTTTTTTTAGGATTTTGGTTCCTAGTAATTGAACGCCATATTTAAAATAGAGAATATTCCCAGTAACATTTTTTTTTAGGGCATCGCTTGTATCCCTTATGTTATGCCCCGTTGCTGAATGTATTTCATTTTCGAATGAAGATTGCTCTCCGCTTGAACTTTTTACGAGCTCGATTGTTTGCTGGAGTTTATTCTCTTCCGTAATATCAGATCCAATACTATAAGCTAACCTTGCTTCCCTTAATGGTTCTTGATCCCAACAGCCAGAAAGGAGGGAACTAGCACATAATATAGAAAGTAATTTAACTTTTCTTGTGAACATACTGTTCTCCTTTCTTATTTCGTATCACAGAATAAAGTAGAAATAAAAGAGGGAGGACAACAATAAAAATATACGTGAACTTATCAGTGAAAGTTGAGATTACTTTTAATTCTTCAGGTGTATCTATAAATAAGGCTACACTAAAAGCAATAATACCAATGATTGGAACAGCTTTTTTATGATTAGCAAGATTGAATATATGTCCCACTCCGATTGAAGCAGCGCAATAATAACTAGCGATAGAAGCTGCAACTGTTATCATCCATATGGGAATGAATAGTAAATCAGTCCGGTCTATAATCCCAATATGTAAGGAACGTAATAAGTAAGCAACTGGTTCTGGAATAAGCTCAATTTGTTTTGGACTAAATACGATAAAGCAAATCCAAACAGTAAAAGTATAAAAAAGTGTTACAAATCCATTAGCGATAGAAATGGCCTTCAGTTTTGCGACAGAACTGCCATTTACTTTTGGAAAAGCGATAAGAATAATTTCAAAACCATACATGGCTGTAATTGTTTCCTTGGATGCTTGAATTATATTCCACCAGCCGGCTTCTGTAATGGGAAAAATATAAGAAAAATCAGCTCGGGAAAGCCCTAGGGCAATTAAAAGGGCCATTGGAATAATGAGGATAGAGGCCATGACATAAAATCGTACGATGACTTTAAAAGTGTTATAAGCTACATAACAACAAGCTATTGTAAATAGCATGAGAATGGCAGACCAAGGAGTAGCTTGTAATATCCAAACTTTAATGACATTACAAGCATTTAACATAACTGTCATACCGATAAGGGTAAAATAAAAAACATAAGCAAAACCTAATAGTTTTCCAAACTTATTACCAAATAGCATACAAACACTTTCGTACATATCTGCATCAGGAAATCGTTTTAAGAAAAGCCACATAAGTAAAATAATAAGCTGAATGCAAGCCCAGCGATGAGAGCAGAAATCCATCCGCCACCTTTCGCTATCGGGTGAAGACGGTTTGGTAAAGAAAGTATACCAACTCCGATTTGGCACTGAATAACGAAAAAGGTAAATTGAACAAGTGAAATTTTACTTTGCGTGTTTGTCACCGTCCTCATCCTCTCTCGTTACATGTTGTCGTTGCATTTTTTTCGGTTTTGGATCATGTGGTCGTTCCCAAAATGACCAAATTGGAAGTCTTACAAAAGAATCTTTCATATCTTTGATCCGCATCGGGGCAACAGGAGAAAGATATGGTGTATGAAACGAATGAAGCTGACATAAGTGAACGAAAGTTATAATTAGACCGAATGATATTCCTACATATCCGAATATGGCAGCAAGAAGCATTAACGGAAAACGAAGAATTCGAACTGCTGAACTCATATCATTTGATGGAACGAGAAAAGATGAGATTGCAGTTAAAGCTACAACGATAATCATTGTGTAAGAAACGAGTCCGGCTTTTACAATCGCATCACCAATTACTAAACCACCTACAATACCGATTGTTTGTCCAACTCGGCTTGGCAAGCGAATACCAGCTTCCCGTAATAATTCGAAAATCAATTCCATTAAGAGAGCCTCAAAAATGGGAGGGAGAGGTACTTTTTCTAATGAAGCCTTAATTGTATAAACGAGCTCGAGTGGCAACACATCAGGATGAAAAGCGACGGTTGCGATATATATAGCTGGTAGGAGAAATGCAATTAAAAAGCTCACTAGGCGAATCATTCGGACGAAAGAACCAACAATCCAGCGGTTATTATAGTCATCTGGTGATTGATAGAAAGCGAATAACGTAACAGGAACGATAAGAGCTGTTGGATCTCCGTCAGATAAAATAGCAACTCGTCCTTCCATTAAATTTGCTGCGACTCTATCTGGACGCTCTGTATTTAATTGCTGTGGAAATGGTGAGAAAGACGTATCCTCTATAAATTCTTGTATATATCCTGGAGGCATAAGTGCATCTGTTTTAATCGTTTGCAACCTTCTTTTTACTTCTGTAACTAAATCGTCATTAGCTATGTTTTGCATATAAGCAATAGCTACTTTCGTGTGCATTTCTTCACCGAGTGTAAAATATTTAACAACTACATTTGGACTCTTAATGAGTTTACGAATAGAGGCTAAATTCGTTGCTAAATCTTCTACAAAACCAGTATGCGGTCCACGTACAATACCTTCATTATCAGGCTCTGTTATATCTCTTTTTAAAGATAGAGCCGTTTCAAAAATGCAAAAGCTTTCGACATGTTCATGAAAATATAAAGATTTACCTTGTAATAAAAGCTGCACACCATAATTTAAATTCGTTTCTTTTTTCATATTTAATGTAGAAAAAGCTTTATCTAAAGATAAATCCGATCGCGTTAATAATGGCTCAAGAGCTAATTGATGAATTAGATTTGGGTCTGCTAAAGATTCGATATATATGATTATTCCTTTTCCGTTTTGAAAAGGGAGATCTAATTTTTTTATATCATCAGAATGAGAAAGTTTATTTTCAATGTAATTAATGTTCTCAGGGAGTGATGGAAACATATGCTTTTGTTTTTTACTCTCTTGCTGTTCTTTTTGCTCTGTCATAATTTCCACCTCTTTTAGTATAAAGTTACTTCTGTTAATTTTTGCTTTTTGTGAGAAATTTATGCTTGGATTATTTTTGAAAAAGCAGCTTGAAAGTTACGTTACGTCATCTTTTATACTATAGAAAATAGGATATAGGGGATGATATAAATGACTTTGAGGCATATGTGGGGATGGAAAGAAGTTTTATATTTATTTGTGTTTGTATTTATTATTGTTCCAGTAACTGTTGAATCTCTTTTTTATGACTATGCTTTAAAAATAATAGGTAACTCATTATATGCTGGGGTATTAATGGGATTTATAATGGCAGTGATATTTACTACTGTAGTTTATCTTTTTTGTATAAAAAGGTATAAACTCTCGTGGAAAGATATTGGAATTCGGAAGCTTTCATGGAAAAATCTCTTATGGACAGTTGGAGCGGTTATTTTCTTAATTGTAGCTAGTATTGCTGTATTAGTGATAATGGAGAAAATGGGTATTTCTTTTGAGAACAGTAAGACGGAGACGGTCCAAAATGATAAATCAATCTATTCATTCTGTATCGCGGTAATTGGAGCAGCAATTATATCACCAATCTATGAAGAGATTTTATATCGAGGTGTTTTTTATACATTTTTTCGTGATCGATATGGCATGTGGGGCGGTATGTTTATAAGTTCCATAATATTTACCGTTGTCCATATTCCAACATATAACACATTACCGGTGAACTTTTTAAGTGGAGTAGTATTTGCTTGGTTATATGAGAAAACAAATTCTATTTTATCGGCTATGATTGCCCATGCATTATTCAATTTCATAGCAGTACTTCTCACATTTGTGTCGAATTAAGAAGATATATAGGAGGGATATATATGGAAATAGCTGTAGAACGTGTTTTTACGAAAGAGATTTTAAAAAGAGCAGCGGGTTTGTTTCATGTAACAGTAGAAGAAAAGCCACTTGGGGATTTTGAGAATTATATTTTTAAGGCGAAGGGTGATAATGATGAAGATTACGTATTACGTTTAACACATTCTTCTCATCGCTCTAAACAAGAGGTAGAGGCTGAACTAGATTTTTTACGATATGTTGCGGAGAATGGGGCAAAGGTAGCAGGGCCTCTTCATTCAAAGTCTCAAAATCTTGTAGAAGAGATTAGAGCAGAGGATGGGACTTTCTTTTTCGCTTCCTTATTTACATATGCAAAAGGTGAGCAAGTAAAAGGAGAAGAATCGCCTTATTGGGGCGAGCCTCTCTTTGAAGCGTGGGGAAAAGCGATTGGACAACTGCATCGCCTTACAATGGATTATCCTAAAACAGACTACCGTGATACGTGGGAAGAAGACGAAAGTGGAATTGCTAATGAATTAGAAGATGAGAAAGTGAAAGAGGTTGCTGCTGTATTAATGGGGGAAATAAAGACTCTTCCAATTGGAAGAGAAACATTCGGCCTTATGCACGGCGATATTCATCCAGGTAATTTCCATTATGATGGGAAAGAGCTTACAATCTTTGATTTTGATGATGCGGCCTATAATTACTTCATTCATGATTTGGCAATGGTTCTTTATTACTCGGTCCTTTTTACACCGTGGACAGTGGAGGAGAAGACGACATTCGCTCGTAAACAGTTACAAGTGTTAAGAAAAGGATACGAATATGAGCACAGGCTGGCGGATAGTTGGTATGAATCGTTACCACTATTTTTACGCTTACGTGATATAGGTTTATATGGAACGCTTCAAAAGAAGTTTAAAGGGAAAGATATGCCTGATAATTTCTTGAAATTATCGGAAGAGCTATACGGAAGAATTATCGAAAAAGAAGCAATTGTGAATATATAATACATTTAGTTCAAAACAAAGTATATAAAACAAATATATACTTTGTTTTTTTATACAAAAATATGTTTACTTTATTAAAATAATATTGTCCTAGATTCGGTATACACTTATAATTTTATATATATTCTGAATATTCTTTATAAAAAGAGGAGGGGGAATGTTGGAAGCTATCGTAAGTTGGATCAATAATATTGTTTGGAGTCCAGCACTTGTTTATTTATGTTTAGGAGCAGGTTTATATTTTTCCATTCGAACGAGGTTTTTACAAGTAAGGCATGTAGGAGAAATGGTGAAGCTTACATTTCAAGGAGAAAAATCGGATGCTGGTGTTTCTTCGTTCCAGGCGTTAGCACTTTCTTTATCAGGGCGCGTTGGAACAGGAAATATTGCGGGTGTTGCAACGGCTGTTGCATTTGGTGGTCCAGGAGCTGTCTTTTGGATGTGGGCGGTAGCTTTTCTAGGAGCAGGTTCTGCTTATGTAGAATCGACACTTGCACAAATATATAAGACGAAGCATCAAGGGCAATTCCGTGGTGGTCCAGCTTATTACATTGAAAAAGGGTTAGGGGTTAAATGGTATGCATTAGTATTCGTTGCAGCAACAATTCTTGCAACGGGGATGCTGTTACCGGGTGTTCAGGCAAATAGTATTGCTGTAAGTTTGGAAACAGCTTTCGGTATTAATACTTCTGTATCTGGAGCGGTATTAGTAGCGGCATTAGCGCTTATTATTTTTGGTGGAGTTAAGCGAATTGTTAACGTAGCGCAAGTTGTAGTGCCATTTATGGCGCTTGGTTATATTTTAGTAGCTTGCGTCATTGTTGCTATGAATATTGAAAAATTACCAGATGCTTTCATGTTAATTTTAAAAAGTGCATTTGCATTAGAAGCAGCTTTTGGTGGAATTATTGGTTTAGCAATCTCTTGGGGAGTAAAACGTGGTATTTATTCCAATGAAGCAGGACAAGGAACTGGGGCCCATGCGGCGGCAGCTGCTGAAGTATCACATCCAGCTAAACAAGGGTTAGTACAAGCATTTTCCGTTTACATTGATACATTATTCGTCTGTTCAGCAACAGCATTTATGATGATTATTACAGGCATGTATAACGTATTTGATGCAAGCGGAAAAAACTTTATTGTCAATAAATTAAATGGTGCACAGCCGGGTCCTGGTTATACACAGGCAGCAGTAGAATCTGTTTTTCCTGGATTTGGAAATGGTTTCGTTGCAATCTCTTTACTATTCTTCGCGTTTACAACAATTATGGCGTATTACTACATTGCAGAAACGAATATTGCATACTTAAATCGTGATAAAGACCGTCCTTGGATGTCCATCGTACTAAAATTTGTATTCTTAGGAGTCGTATTCTATGGTTGTGTAAAAACAGCTGCAACAGCATGGGCTTTAGGTGACATTGGTGTAGGGATTATGGCATGGGTTAACATTATCGCGATTTTACTACTACAAAAACCAGCATTGATCGCATTAAAAGACTATGAAAAGCAGAAAAAAGAAGGGAAAGATCCAGTATTTGATCCGCAGGAATTAGGAATTAAAAATGCTGATTTCTGGGAGCATGAGTACGGGAAAGATAAGAAAGAAGAAGTATCTTAACAGAATAGAAATGAAGAAGCAAAGGGGAAACTCTTTGCTTTTTTTTATGGACAAATTGAAGCTAAAAGTTATTTTTGGGACTGTTTTTGAATATAAAAAGAATGTACATGCTTTGTTAGGGGAAGGGGTGAGTATGTTGATAGAGTTTCGTAACGTAAATAAATATTATGGCAACTTTCAAGTTTTGAAAAATATTAATGTGCAAGTGAAAAAAGGCGAAGTGGTAGTAGTAGTTGGTCCTTCAGGATCAGGAAAAAGCACGTTGCTTCGGTGTATAAATCAGCTAGAGACAATTACCGACGGAGAATTAATCGTACAAAATACGGAGGTACACAATGCAAAAACAGATATGAATGAATTACGCCGAAATATCGGGATGGTTTTTCAGCATTTTTATTTATACCCGCATAAAACGGTTCTTCAAAATATTACACTAGCACCTATTAAAGTAAATAAAGTTTCCAAAGAAGAAGCAGAAAAAACAGCAATGTTTTATTTAGAGAAAGTAGGAATCCCGGAGAAGGCTAATGTATATCCGCATCAACTATCCGGAGGACAACAGCAAAGGGTAGCAATTGCTAGAGGACTTGCGATGCAACCGGAAATTATGCTGTTCGATGAGCCTACGTCTGCTCTTGATCCGGAGATGATCGGGGAAGTACTTGATGTTATGAAAACGCTAGCTAAAGAAGGGATGACGATGGTCGTCGTCACGCATGAGATGGGATTTGCAAGAGAAGTAGCAGATCGAATTTTATTTATGGATGATGGCAAAATCATTGAGGATACAACACCAGTGCAATTCTTTGCAAGTCCTGAACAAGAAAGAGCGCGTCTATTTTTAAGAAGAGTGTTAAATCATTAAAGGAGGAATTTCATGCTTAAAATGAAAAAGTTGTTTACGTTAATCGTATTTTCATGTTTATTCGTACTTGTCGTTGCTGGGTGCGGAAGTAAAAAAGATGAGGCGAAAGAAACGAATACGAAGCAAGGCGGGGCTGTTGAACAAATTAAGAAGCGCGGGAAACTAGTAGTTGGAGTGAAGAATGATACGAACTTATTTGGCTTGAAAAATCCTTCAACAGGGCAGGTAGAAGGATTTGATGTTGATATCGCAAAGGCGCTTGCGAAAAAAATCCTTGGAGATGAAAAGAAACTAGAATTAAAAGAAGTAACGTCTAAAACGCGTATTCCACTACTGAAAAACGGTGACATTGATGCAATTATCGCAACAATGACAATTACGGAAGAACGTAAAAAAGAAGTTGATTTTTCAGATGTATATTTTAAAGCAGGGCAATCGTTACTTGTGAAAAAAGGAAGCAATATTAAGAGTATTGATGATATAAAACAAGGTGTGAAAGTATTAGCTGTAAAAGGCTCAACATCTACAAATAACATTCGTCAAAAGTCACCAGAAGCGACTGTATTAGAATTTGAAAATTACAGTGAGGCATTTACGGCGTTAAAAGCAGGAAAAGGTGATGTTTTAACGACAGATAATGCAATTCTTTACGGTATGGCAAAACAAGATTCAAATTATGAAGTTGTAGGGAAAATTTTCACGGATGAACCGTACGGAATTGCAGTGCAAAAAGGTGCAGATGATTTAACGAAAGAGATTAATAGCTTGCTAAAAGATATGAAAGCGAATGGAGAATACGATAAATTGTATGAGAAATGGATTGGTCAAAAACAAGAAAAATAAAGTGACACTTAATTGGAATAAATAATAAGAGTGAGAGGATGAGGGATGCTCATCCTCTTCTTGTAAAGAAAGAGGGGAGAATATGTGCCTGATTTTTCTATACTAACGAATAACATTGATATGTATTTAGAAGGCTTTAAGTATACAGTTATGTCTAGTGTAATTGCATTAATAGGAAGCTTTATTTTAGGAGTAATTTTGGCGGTAATGCGTATTGCACCGATTCGTATTTTAAATTGGGTAGGATCAGCTTTTGTAGAGTTTGTAAGAAATATTCCACTCGTATTAATTGCATTTATATTTTATTTCGCTTTACCTGTAATAGGAATTACTTTAAATGGTTTTGTAGCAGGAACAGTTACGCTTACGGTATATACGGCAGCGTTTATTGCGGAAGTTATTCGCGCTGGTATTCTATCAGTTGCGAAAGGTCAGATGGAAGCAGCACGTTCCTCAGGATTGACTTATACGCAAGCAATGTACCATGTCGTTTTACCTCAAGCGATGAAAATCGTAATCCCTCCTTTAGGAAATCAATTTCTCAATTTAGTAAAAAACTCTTCCATACTCGGAATTATCGCTGGTACGGATTTGATGTATCAAGGAGATTTAATTTCAACGAAGACGTTTGTTACGTTTGATGTCTATATATTTGTCGGGATGTTTTATTTAATATTAACAATTCCGCTCAGTATGCTAGTGCGTTATTTAGAAAAACGCTTGGCAAAGGAGGCGGTGTAAATGGATTTTAAGGGAGCAATTACAGGAGATCATATTCTATTTTTATTAAAAGGATTACTTATAACATTAGAGGTAGCGCTCGTAGCAATTGTACTTAGTTTTATTATTGGAAGTGTAATCGGTATATTGCGCTACACGAAAATACCTGTCGTCTCACAAGTATTAGGAGTTGTAGTTGAAGTGATTCGAAACTTACCACTACTGTTAATTATATTTTTCACGTATTTTGCACTTCCAGAAGCAGGCTTGAAATTAGAAATTATAACAGCTGCAATTGTTGCTTTAACAATATTTGAGGCAGCAATGATATCTGAAATTGTTCGAAGTGGTCTGTTATCTATTGAAAAAGGACAGATTGAGGCCGCAAGATCTTCAGGATTAACGTATGTGCAAGCGCTTTGGCATATTATTTTGCCACAAGCATTAAGGAGAATGGTCCCGCCGCTTGTCAGTCAGTTTATTTCATTGCTGAAGGATACGTCGCTAGCGGTTGTTATATCACTCCCAGAGCTTATGCATAATGCTCAAATTATTAGCGGGCAGAATGTAAATTATATGATTCCAACGTTTATAGTAGTAGCTTGTATGTATTTTATCGTAAATTATAGTTTATCAATTTTATCGAGAAGGTTAGAACTCTGTTGACTCTTACAATATATGTAAGGGTTTTTTCCTTGTTTATCCTTATTTTCCTCTAAATAGAATCTAAATCTTGCAATAATTAGATTTTTTATATTATTTTATCAGAAAAGTTTTAATTTTATATAGAAAATGTAATCGCTTTCGTGTATATTTTTATTATCAGAAAATTTTAACAAGACATAGGGGTATGGTAGGGGGAGGATTTAGATGCAGCAACCAACGAATGAGAAATTACATCGTACGATGAAGAGTAGACATTTATTTATGATCGCACTTGGTGGTGTAATCGGAACTGGTTTTTTCTTAGGTTCAGGTTACACTATTAATCAGGCTGGACCAGGGGGGGCCATCCTTTCATATTTAGTAGGCGGATTTATTATGTATTTAACAATGCTTTGTCTTGGAGAGTTAACGGTAGCAATGCCAGTTTCAGGTTCTTTCCAAAAGTATGCAACGAAGTTTATTGGACCAGGAACGGGCTTTATGATCGGCTGGCTATACTGGCTTGGCTGGGCAGTAACAGTAGGACTAGAATTAACGTCAATCGGTTTAATGATGAAAAGATGGTTTCCAAATGTTGATGTTTGGGTATGGTGCCTTGTATTCGGCGTTATTCTATATGCGTCAAATGCTATCTCAGCGAAAAGCTACGCTGAATTAGAATTTTGGTTTTCTAGTATTAAAGTAATTACAATCCTTGCATTTGTTGTTCTTGGTGGTAGTGCATTATTAGGATTTATATCATATGACGGAAAAGAAGCAGCACCTCTTTTCTCTAACTTTGTAAGCGATGGTGGACTTTTCCCGAATGGACTAGCTGCCGTATTACTTACAATGATTACAGTTAACTTCTCGTTCCAAGGAACAGAGTTAATCGGAATTGCAGCGGGAGAAAGTGAAAATCCAGAAAAAACAATTCCACGTGCGATCCGTAATACAGTATGGCGCATTATGTTATTCTTCATTTTAACAATGACGATTTTAGTAGGATTAATTTCTTGGAAAGAAGCAGGCGTAATTGAAAGCCCATTTGTAGTCGTATTTGATAAAATTGGTATTCCATACGCAGCTGATATTATGAACTTCGTTATTATTACTGCGTTATTATCTGTAGCGAACTCTGGATTATATGCAGCGACGCGTATACTATGGTCACTTGCAAATGAAGGAATGGCACCAACTTCTTTCAAGAAAGTAAATAAACGTGGTATTCCAATTACAGCGCTAGTCGTAACGATTGCGGTAGCTGGATTATCCCTATTCACAAGTTTCCTTGCAGAAGATACAGTATACATGTACTTATTATCGATAGCTGGTTTATCGGCTGTTTCAAGTTGGATCATTATTGCTCTATCGCAACTTCGCTTTAGAAGTCAGTATATAAAAGGCGGAGGAAAGTTAGAGGACTTAAAGTATAGAACACCACTATATCCGATTGTTCCAATTTTAGCTTTAATTACAAATAGCATCGTTGTTATTAGTTTAGCGTTTATTCCTGAACAAAGAATGGCGTTATACTGCGGTATTCCATTTATCATTTTCTGCTATATATATTATTATTATATGAGTAAGAAACAGCAGAAACCGATGAAAGTGGAGATGGACAAAACAAATGAAACTAACAATCAAACACGATGATATAAAGGCAGATTTATCGTACGCTCAATTAGCGATTGGAAAAGAAAACGGGTATTCACCGTTACAATTACTCGTTTCTTCTATCGCAGGATGTAGTGCAATTGTCTTTCGAACAATTTTAGAAAAGAAACGTATTACATACGATACGTTTACGATCGAAACTGAAATTGGTAGAAGTGAAGCTTTATCCAAACCAGTTGAAAGTGTTCATTTGCACTATAAAATTAAAGCGGAAAACATTACAGAAGAGCAGTTGGACAAAGCATTGCAGCTTGCAGTGAAAAATTGCACGATTGTTCAATCTGTAAAAGACAGTATAAAAGTTACGGAAACAATTGAACTAATAAAGTGAAACATAAAAGCGTGAGAGTATAGCTCTCACGCTTTTATGTTTTTAACAGAGGAGGAAGTATTATGAAATGTTTAGGTTGTAAATTAGCAAACGAAGAGGAAAAAATATATAAAGTATATGAAGATGATTATGTAACTTGCTTTTTAGATCATGCGCCTTTCTACCCAGGACATACTTTAATTGTGCCAAAGCAGCATGTTGTAGAAGTAGACGAATTAGATGACGTTGTAGCAAGATCAATTATGGATGCTTCTAAGCTGATTGCAAAAGCGATTAAGGCATTATATAAACCAGATGGAATTACAGTTTGTCAAAATGGTGGAGTATTTAACGAGTTAACACATTACCATATGCATGTCGTACCAAGATATAAAGAGCGTTCGTTTGCTGAGTTTTATACGGTGCAACCGGAGGAAAAGAAGAATCATAACTTTGAAGAGATAAAGAATTTGTTAAAAGAAGCGATAGAGCAAATACTGCATATTGAAAAGGTGTAAAAGAATTTTTCTTAGAGATACAGTCAGGAAAATTCTAATATTAAAAAGCCCAATTTCTTAGTTACAATAGAGAAATTGGGCTTTTGCTTATTCTATTATTAAATTTTATCTATAAAAAGATTTTGCAGTGTCACAAAGTTACAGTGCTCATTCGTTATATAGAGTGAGAGGAGGAATTATATGAAAGTTACAAACAACGATTATGAAAAGATGGAAGAGCTATATGAGTTGTATGAACAAAAAATTTATTATGTAGCTTATTCTATTTTAAATAATATTCAACAGGCTGAAGATGCGGTTCAAGAGACGTTTATTACTCTTTATAAGAACTTGGAAAAGCTCCATAGCTTGAGCACTGAAGAGCTTAAACGCTATATTTTGAGGGTCGCGAAAAACAAGGCGATTGATAGTTACCGGAAAAATAAACGACATGAAACATTTTTAGAAGAATATGAAAGAGAATCAATAGAAGCAGTAGATGAAAATATTGAAGAGTGGGAAAAACGTAAAATGTCTGAGGTTCAAATTGATACATTGCTAAACGAGTTAAATGAATCTAACAGACAGGTGTTTAAGTACAAAGTCTTCTATAACTTAACGTATCAAGAAATTTCAAGTGTAATGGGGATTACGGAGGCTAATGTCCGCAAGCAGTTTGAACGCGCTCGAAAACGAGTCCAAAATATGATAGGAGGTATACAACATGACGAATTCAAAGAACTCCAAAGAAATATATGAACTTGCTGAAAAAATTGCTTTAGATGATTTTGATAAATCCGAAGAACAACATGAATTTTCACATACATATACGCGCAAAAAGAAATTGTTTATGGAGGAAATGAAGCTGAAAGATGGACAACCACAGAAAAAGCGTAAAAGACATCGTATGTTAATCGCTGCTGCCTGCTTATTGATTGGTATGCCGACAACCGTTTTTGGTGCAGTGAAAGTCTATAATATGATTGTCCAAAAACAAAATTACGAAGTAAATGTTTCAGTAACAAACAAGGACTCGAAAAAGAGTGATAAGTGGTATAAGTTGAAGATTGGTAAATTGCCAGAAAATATGGAAGCAATTGATGACTCTGCTATGAAATATTCATTTAAAGATAACGACGCAAATGGAGGCTTTTCATTTAGTCTTTGGAGAGTAGGGGAAAATGCGGACTTTCAAACTTTATATTCAAAAAGCTACGAAGAAAAAGAGATAGGTGGCAAGAAAGCAGTAATTGTTCATAAAGAAACTGGAAACAACAATGTAATGTTTGATAGGAAGGTCTTTCTCTTTTTTGAGAAAGAAGGGATTATGTTAGAAAGTTTTATTGGATCAGATATAAATGAAGAACAAATGATAGATGTCTTAGGGAATATTTCACTTGAGCCCACGTCAAAAGAAAAGGCATCACATATATCAAATTATGATAAAAAGTATTTTAGCCAAGCAGATGAACCTAAAAAACCTAAAGTGATTCCTTTGAAAAAAGATAGCAAACGACTATTTCATATAGGGCAAAAGGTTCCAGTAACGATATCTATGGATAACAGCCAAATTGAATATGTGATAGAAAAAGTTGAAGTTTTTGATTCGATTAAAGATTTTAAACAAGAGAACTTTAATGAACTTGGCCTAGGGATATTAAGCAAGAAGAAGGCTTTAGATCAGACGGGAAAACTGCTATCGTACAAACGGGATGTATATAAATTAGGGAATGGTAAAGATTCAATTGATACATTAGTAGATTCGCAATTAGTTAATGTTAAATTTGTCTACTTGACAACAACAGTGAGAAATATTGGTAAACAGGCGACAGAAGAAATCTATATGCATCCATCCATAAAGCAGCTTAAATTTGAAGGGAATGCATGGAAATACGCTAAAGAAGAGGGAATGGATGCAACGCGTATTATGACGGGAGAAGTTGATTATTTAGAGCCTCACGGAGATGGGAAAAGCTTCTACAATATTGGCAATATCCGACCAGGAGAAACGGTAAAAGTTAACTTCGGTTATTTTGTAGATGAAGATAAACTAGATTCAATCTTTTTGGATGTTTTTAATTACAGAGGGACTGGCGACACTGAAAATATGAATGCGAAACATCGTTGGTGGTTTGATATTCGTCAATAGTAACAACTGAACAAAAAAGCTGCTTATATTTAGCAGCTTTTTTCGTCTTCATACATATGTAAAACTTCTTTTGCGCGTATACGTAAACCATCTATCAATTCTTTCGGTTCTAAAACTTTTGCATCTTTTCCAAGTCTATAAAATAAAGGAGTAATAAAGTTAATCTCACTTTTATCAATTGTTGAATGTATATATCCTGTCCCATCTTCGTTTACTACAACGAATTCCTCAAGATAAGGAACGCTTTTACATTGGCGTACGCCTTCTGTTGTCAGTAAAACATGTAACTGAGTAGGATTGTGTACTACGTTAGAGTTAGAGGCAAACCACTCTTCTAAATTCATGAATGTATCTGTATTTTCTTCCATTGATAATATTGAGAGAATACGATCAACGCGATACAGTAATACTTTTTTTCTACCGAAGTCATAGGACGGTAAGTACCATAACCCGTCGTGAGCATATACACCAATCGGATGAACATGTTTTGTTTTTATCCCTGATTTAGATTCGTATTGAAAGTGTAAATTTTTATTTTCAATAGCCGCTGTTAACACTTTGTTTAAAAGTGGGGTCTCAATTGTTCTCTTCGGATTCCAAAAGGAGATATAAGAACGTATTTTATCAACTTTCGCTTTCGCCTCATGTTGTAGAGAGCTATATAGTTTATGAGTGACAGAATTGATTTCTGTATTAAAAGGCAAGTCTCTGTAGTAGCTTAAAGATTGAAAGGCAAAAAAGATGGAGACCGTTTCTTCTTCCGTAAATAAGATAGGTGGAATGACCCTAGTTGTTAATACTTTATATCCTCCATTACGACCTTGTTCAGCATAAATGGGTAATCCCATATCACTTAAATCTAAAATGTATCTATGAACCGTACGAACGGAAATGTTAAATTCATCAGCTATTTCTTGAGCTGTAAATGTTTTTTTCGCAGAAGCAAATATAAGAATATCTAATAAGCGTTTAGCTTTTGACAAATGTATCACCTTTTCTTTTTAACATGACATAAATTGTCATGTTTTATTGTTAGTATATTGTTTACATCATATGTTATCAAGATGAGATGCAAGGAGGAAAAGATATGTCACGTGAAATAGTTTTATTTATAGCGGCGAGCTTAGATGGATATATTGCGAAAGAAGATGATGATTTAGAGTGGGGTTAATGGAAACAGAAGGAGAGGGAGATAACGGTTATACAGAAATGTATGAAACAATTGATACAATAATAATGGGAAAGAGAACGTACGATTATGTAGTAGAGCATACAGAGACATTCCCGTATTTAGATAAAAAATGTTATGTGTTTTCTAATTCAGAAAAAGGCACGAACGGACATGTAGAGTTTGTAAATGAAGATGTAGTGGAGTTTACAAAAAGGTTAAAAGCACAAGAAGGATCTAAAATATGGATGGTCGGTGGAGGAAGTCTATTAAGAGAGTTCTTTAAGAATAATCTAATTGATGAATATATCGTTACGATTACACCGCATATATTAGGTTCTGGAGTTCCGTTATTTCAAGACAAGAACCCGGAAATTAATTTAACTTTAACGGATACGAAACGTTTTGGGCAATTTGTAAATTTATATTATAAAGTAAAATGATAAAGTGAAACTTTAATCAGTGGGGGTTTTGTTCATCTCCCACTGATTATTAGTTGAACCAATCGGGCTTTTACGGGCAGTTGATCCCCCACCTAACTTCTTTGCTTCCGCTGAATTTTGATGTAGGGGTCTTACTGCCCGTTAATGCGGGATAAAGAAACACGACTATTGATGATAGTCGTGTTTCTTTATGGATGGTAATGAAATTATAAAACAAGATCCATGATCAACTTCACTCGTGACAGTAATCGTCCCGCCGTGTAGTTCTACGATCTCCTTCACGATAGAGAGCCCTAAGCCAGTTCCACCTGTAGCGCGTGTTCTTGCTTTATCGACACGGTAAAAGCGGTCGAAAATGTGAGGGAGGTCTTCAGGTGGAATACCTTCGCCTTCATCTTCAATTGTAATGGAGATACGTTTATGTTCTTCTGTAATAGAAATGTTTATATGAGAATGTTCTTTTGAATGTCTATAAGCGTTATTTAAAATGTTTACTATAACTTGTTCAAATCGCTGTTCATCTAAGTTTACTAGCAGTGTAGGAGAACAAGAGAAAGAAACTTTAATGTATCTTTCTTTATACATGGCGTTTACTTTTTCAGCTATACGAGTAAGGAAGGTGTGTAAATGCACTTCCTTTACTTGAATAGAAAAGTTATGTTGTTCCATTTGTGCAAGTGAAAATAAATCTTGAACTAAGTTTGTAATGTAATCAGATTCATCTTTTATAATCGATAAATATCGCAAACGTTGCTCAGGAGAGGTGCTTTCTTTTAAAGCAATGTCAGCATAACCTCTTACGTATGTTAACGGTGTTCGTAATTCGTGAGCAACACTTGCTAGAAATTCACTTCGCTCTGTTTTCATATAATGTAAATCATTTGCGAGCGTTTGAATAGATGATGCTAGTTCGCCAATTTCATCATTTCGAGTAGTCGTTAACGAAACGGACAAATCGCCTTTACTCATTTTTTCAGTGGCATGTTTCATGTGTAACAATGGTTTTGTTAATAAACGTGATAATAGAAAGATGGTGATGGCTGTTAGTAGAAACGTAATGACTCCGGCAATAATGAATTGTCTTGTTAGCCCGTTAACCATTTCCTCGATTGATTCCGTCCCGAGAAACATATATACGTAGCCTTCCGTTTTTCCAGCCACTACAATGGGGCTAACTGTACATATATAATTAGATGTTTTCCAATGATTCTCTATAATTGCTCCGTCATGATCTGTCCGTGTTTGCATCTTTTCAATATGCTTTTTTATAGTAGTATTTATTTCATTGGATTTAGCTAGTACCTCCTTATTTGCATTTGTAATAACAACAGTAGTTTCGGCTTCGGATTCCATTAGTGCAACATGGGAGATTGTTTGCTTATCAAAATACTTTTCAAGGACATCTCTGTGACTATTTCCGCGCTTTAATAAAGCTGTCATTTCTTCATTTACTCTATTGTTGACAAGGCTATAATAAAGCGAGACAAATAGAACACTTTCGATTAAAAGTGTAACAATCAAAAAATAAAATCCGAGCTGAATAGAAATTCGCTTCATTGCTTTGCTCCTTAATCTAGAGTATCAACCCATCGATATCCGACTCCGTAAACAGTTTTTAAATGATGATCAATAGGGAAATGTGCTTTTCGCAATTTATCACGTAAATTACGAATATGTGAATCGACTGTGCGATCTTCTGTATTTGTGTTTAACCCCCAAATTCGTTCGATGAGCTGATCACGGTTTAATACGTAGTTCACATGGCGTAAAAATAATCCGAGTAAAGAAAATTCAATTGGTGTGAGAAGGAGCTCTTCATTATGGACAGAAACGAAGTGTTTTGTTTCATCCCATACAATACCGTGATATTGGATTTGTTTATGTTCATTTGTACGTCTTAAAACGGCTTCAATTCTTGCGAAAAGTTCTTCTTCATGGAAAGGTTTCGTTACGTAATCATCGGCTCCGAGTTTTAATCCTTGAACGACATCTACTGTTTGATCACGAGCTGTAACCATAATGATAGGAATGTTACTAAAAGATCGGATTTTTTTGCACGTTTCCCATCCGTCCATCTTTGGCATCATAATATCGAGTAAAACAAATTTAAAGTTTTGATTTTCTATATGTAAAATAGCTTCTTCTCCTGAATTCGCACATACGCAGTTATATCCAATTGGAGTAAGATAAAGAGTTAATAATTCAAGCATTCTCGGTTCATCGTCTACGAGCAGTATATCAATCATAGAGAGCCCTCCATATTTATAATCGTTACTTAAAGTGTAATGCAAAATCATGAAGAAATGGTGCAGATTATGATGTGTCTGCATAATTTCTTCAGAATTGCTTGTTATTGTGGAGTTGAAATTACATTTTAGGTAATCATATTGGCTCAAAAATGATTAATACGGAGGCGGTATAGTGAAAAAAATGACCCGAATTTTTGGGATAACAATAATTACAGCAGTTGGTCTTGCTGCATGCGGACAAACGAATACAGACCATAAAAACCATGAATCTACAAAAGAGAAAAAAACAGAGCAAAAGGAAATGAAAATGAATCAGGAGGTAACGGCGCCAAAAGAAATGAACGAAGGGGCATCGAATGATTTATTAACGACAAGTTTAAAAAATGTGACGAGGTTAAATACAAATGATCCCCTGCAAATGGCAGTGTTAACTTCGCAAACGATATGGCCAGCAACCCATAAAGAGAACCAGCCAGGTGCTGTTATTTTAGTACCAGTGAGCGAGTGGCAATTAGGTATTGCGAGTGCAGACCTTATTCATCATCCGAATAACGGACCGATTTTATTTATAGAAAAAGAAAAAATACCAGAAATGACGTTAAAAGAAATAAAACGATTAAATCCAATCGGAACGAAAGATGGAACACAAATTATGGTGATGGGGGATGTAGGTACTAGCGCGCTTGAACAATTAAAAGGTTATAAAATAAAACAAATAAAAGAAACGAACCCAGCTATATTTGCTAAAGATGTTGATAAGGAGTATGCCGATATAACAGGAAGCTACCCAAATAGTGTTATTATCGGTTCGTCTGCAGAAGAAGGACGTTTATATACAACCCCCGCTGTAAACTGGATTTCTCATATGCCGGAACCACTACTCTATACAGAAAAGAATAAAGTGCCAGAAGCGACAATAGAGGCATTAAAGATGAGAAAAGATAAAGCAAATATATATGTACTAGGACCAGAAAAAATCGTTTCAAAAGAAGTAGAAAAAGAGTTAAGCAAATACGGGAAAGTAACGCGTATTAGCGGTGAGACTCCAACAGAAAATTCTATCGCATTTGCGAAGTTTAAAGATGAAAAAACAAAATTTGGCTGGGGATTCACAAAACCTGGTCACGGTTTATCATTTGTTTCAAGCAAAACACCAGATTTAGCAGTTGCTGGGGCACCTTTTTCACATATGGGTAAACACGCACCTGTTGTCTTGTTAGAAGAAGGGAAAGCTTCACAACCAGTGTATGACTTCCTTGCTACTATTCAGCCGAAGTTTAAAGATGATCCAACACTTGGACCATATAATCATGGCTTCTTATTAGGAAGTACGAGTGATATTTCATTTGAAACACAAGGAATACTAGATGAGAGGTTAGAAATTGTTCAGGAAAGTGGTCAAGGACACGGTGGACATTAATGAAATGAGAAAAGACGCTACTGATATAGCGTCTTTTTTTATTTTTCTCGACAAAATATGACAAAAAAGTTGTAACTGTTTCTGTTATGATAGTTTCGGAAATCTTACATTTTACATAATCGGAGGAAAAAGAATGTATAAAAAATTGGGTACTATTGCTTTAACAGGTGCACTTGCTTTTAGTTTAGCTGCTTGTGGTGAAACTGAAGTTAAAGAAGTGAGTAAAAACGATGCTCCTAAACAGGCTGAAAAGAAAGATAAAAAGGAAAAAGCTGAAAGCAAGATTTATAAAATTGGAGATACGGTAGAAGTTAATGGTCTACAGCTTACTTTCAGTTCAGCTAAATTCGTTGAGCCTAACGAATACATAAAAGCTGAAAAAGGGAAAGTACTAGAAATCGCTTTTAACGCTAAAAATAATGGCAAAAAAGATATATATTTTGGAACTTCTGAGTTGAAAATTGCTGATACTAACGGCAACCAATTCAAAGAGTACTTTGGTGGGGACAATACGTTTATAAACGAAAATATTGCGCCAGGTAACCAAATTACAAACAAAATGTTATTTGATGTACCAGAAGGCGATAAGTTTGTTGGTACATTTAAACCTACATTTACATTTGACGAGAAATCAGTGAAATTTGAATTTGAAGTTGCTAAATAAGGAGAGATTGAAATGAAAAGAACAGCTGAATTTGTATTAGGTCTTATTGGAGGTATTTTTGGTATTATTTGTGCATTTGTTGCTTTATTGATCGGCGGTATGGGAGCTGCTTTTGAAGCTGATGGAGCAAATACTGTTATTGGTTTAGGTTGGGGAGCTGTGGCTCTATCAATCTTAGGAATTGTTGGATCTGTTATGGTAAGAAGTAAAGCGAAGGTTGGCGGTATTATGATGACTGTGGCTGCTATCGGTGGATTTATTTGTATTTCTATAATTTACTTATTACCAGGCGTATTATTATTAATCGGTGGGTTAATGGGTATATTCCGTAAGGATAAAGCAACTGTATCTGCATAAAATGAGCACTCGAAAGAGTGCTCTTACTATTTTCATTAAATTAGCATAAACTCCTCTAATCCTAAACTATCCAAACTAAACCTCATATATGAAGTGGAAATATCTATAGAACTTTAAATGAATTCCCTTGGTAGCTAATATCTTGATCCTTGGATTATTCAATTAAATGAACTAAATTACATGTGCATTTTTCATCCATCCAAACAAAGTTCTCTTCATTTGACATACTGTAGAATCCGAAATCATTGTACGTTAAATCAACAATAGGTGATAGTATATTTAAAGTTTCCTAAAAAAGAAGCTACGAAGGTAACATCTTTTTAGGAAACTTTTACATAGTAAAAAATCTTCTACTCGTTATATAATAGCTTTCGTGCAGTCGGCTAGATTTTCTTATGGAGAAAATCAAATTATAAAGGAGTAGAGGAGTGGTATTTTGTTTCAAACGATAAAAAATGATTGGTTTTCTAATGTGAGAGGGGACGTGTTATCAGGAATTGTCGTTGCTTTAGCGTTAATCCCTGAAGCGATAGCTTTCTCTGTTATTGCAGGCGTGGATCCGACAGTTGGACTATATGCAGCCTTTTGTATTGCAGTTACCATTTCATTTGTTGGCGGAAGAACTGGGATGATTTCAGCTGCAACAGGTGCAATGGCATTATTAATGGTAACGCTCGTTAAAGATCATGGTTTGCAATATTTATTTGCTACAACAATATTAACAGGTATTGTCCAAATTATTTTTGGCGTGTTCAAACTGAGCTCATTTATGAAGTTTGTTCCGAAATCTGTTATGAGTGGTTTTTTAAATTCACTTGGAATTTTAGTTTTTACAGCGCAATTACCGCATTTTAAAAATGCAACTTGGCAAATGTATGCACTCGTTGTATTAGGACTTGCAATTATATATTTATTTCCACGTATTACAACGGTTGTACCTTCTACGCTTATTTCAATTATTATTGTGACGAGTATTGCACTTATGAGCGGATTACAGTTGAAAACAGTAGGGGATATGGGAAGCCTACCGAAAGAATTACCGTTCTTTAGTATTCCTGATGTGCCATTTACATTAGAAACATTAGGGATTATTTTACCTTATGCAGTTATGCTTGCAATTATTGGTTTACTAGAGTCTTTATTAACAGCTTCAGTTTTAGATGATATGACGCATACAGAAAGTAATAAGCATAAAGAGGCACGCGGACAAGGGATCGCAAACATCGTCGCTGGTTTCTTCGGAGGAATGGCAGGATGTGCAATGATCGGTCAATCTGTTATTAATATTAAATCAGGTGGACGAGGTCGCCTATCAACATTTGTAGCGGGCGGATTTTTAATCGTATTACTATTCGTTTTAGGAGATTATGTCGTTCATATTCCGATGGCAGCTTTAGTTGCGGTTATGATTATGGTTTCAATCGGAACGTTTGATTGGAACTCTGTAACAACGATTCATAAAGTACCAAAAGGAAACGCATTTGTTATGATCGTAACAGTTGTGATTGTCCTAATTACACATAACTTAGCAGTAGGTGTAATTATCGGAACAGTAATTAGTGCGGTGTTATTTGCATTCAATATGGCAAAGATTCACGTGAAACATTTATATATTGAAAATAAGAAAATATACGAAATTCACGGTCAACTTTTCTTTGCATCCACAGCCGATTTCATAAATAATTTTTCATTTAATGAAGATGTAAAAGAAATTGAAATGAATTTTACTCATGCGCACGTATGGGATGATTCAGCGGTGGCATCAATTGATAAAGTTATCATAAAGTATGAGCAAAGTGGTGTGAAAGTAAGTATAACAGGATTAAATGAACGTAGCTCAAAACTTGTTGCAAATTTAGCTACTTATAATAAAAGAATTGCTAGTTAAAAGCCTCCTTTTTAGGGGGCTTTATTATATAATACGAGTAGGATAACGAAAAGGGGATTCAGCATATGTACAAACAAATTATATTAGCATGTGACGGTTCTGAACATGCACTTCGAGCAGCGGAACATGCAACATATATTGCGAAATGTAGCGAAGAAACAAATGTTGAAGTTGTGTACGTAGTAGATAATAGAACGGCAAAATCAGATATTATACAAGGTCAAACAGATTTAGAAACAATATCGGCTAGTCGAAAAGATAAATTAAAAGAGATTGAAGTTTTATTAAAGAAAGAGAACATATCTTATACAATTACGATATTACATGGTGATCCTGGAGATACAATTGTTCAATATGTAAATACAGGAGATATAGATCTTGTTATAGCGGGAAGTAGAGGATTAAATACACTGCAAGAAATGGTACTTGGTAGTGTAAGTCATAAAATAGCAAAACGAGTGAAATGTCCGGTGATGATTATAAAATAAAATGTAACTAAAGACCTTAGTATAGCTGAGGTCTTTTTTATGTATAAATAACTCTCATTTGTGGAAATACTAGATATATAAGTTGAAAAGATGTTAACTTACAAATTTGTAAGTTAGTTGTTAGAGAAATCGATGTTATGAAATTTTTCCCATTGGTAAAATAAAAGTATCAAAGGGGAGATAGGGAGGATGGAAGCAATGAAATCATTTCAAAATTTGTCATATAGTCAAGGGGTAAGCTTAATTTGTTTAGGGGGATTTGCTGGATCTGTTACGTTAGCTGTTTTAATAAAGGTATTTCATCAAATCTTTTAATATTAGAGTAGGGAAGGAATTGGTTGTTATCATTAGTAGGAAAAGCAATGAAAATAAAAAATAGCTCTTAGCATGTATGTAAATGCTAAGAGCTATTTTTATGTTTATTTTTCTACTTCTGGCTTCTCACTTGTTACAGTAACGTCTTTCCAATGTGAAGTTATTTGATTCACTTCAGTGTTGACATCATAATTTTTTACGCGCTTATTAACACCTGTTAAATCAAATGTGTAATGAATTGGAATCATCGGTGCTTCGTCATGAATTAATTTTTGCCATTTATCGTATACTTCTTTACGATATTTTTCATCAGTAGCTTTTTCTGATAATCCTGCTTCTAATAACTTCGTATTTTCATCATTTACCCAGCGTTGATAGTTGAATCCGGCATTTTTGCCCCATAGGCCAGAAAGGTCAGGGTCAGAGCCAGTGTTCCAAGCACCGGCAAAAATATCAACCTTCGGATCATCTTTTTTAATCATATCACGCATAGCATTAAATTCGTGTAAGCGTCCATCAACAAGTTCTACTTTTAAGCCGATATCTTTCCAAGATTGAATGTAGAATTTAGCCAGCGGTTCACTTGTTTCACTACCACTACTAGTTAAGAAGTTAATCTTCAATTCATTACCTTTTGGATCTTCACGGAATCCATCACCATTTTTATCTTTATACCCAGCTTCATCTAATAGTTTTTTCGCTTTATTTACATCGAAATTATACGCACCAACATCATTATTATGGTACTTTGGCATAGATGGTGGAATTGGAGAGTTAGCTGGAACGCGAAGTCCGTGATATACTTTCTCTCCTAATTTTTCTCTATCAATTGCATGTGCCATCGCTTGACGTAAACGAACGTCTTTGAACTTATCGTTATCCATTACAGCTTCATTCTTTGCTTTGTCCATATGTCCGAACTTAAATCCGATATAAGTGTAAGCAAGGTCAGTTTTACCAATTAGTTGTGTGTTTTTTAATTTACTTACGTTCGGATATTGATCAGCAGTAATTGCTGCAATATCAATATCACCTTTTTTCAGAGATGCACTAACAATAGATGGATTTACAACTTTTAATGTTACATTTTTTAGCTTAGGTTTGCCGCCCCAGTAATCATCAAAACGCTCATACTCAACTGATTCACCAGGAACGATTTTCTTCACTTTAAATGGACCGAATCCAATTGGATTTTGACGGATTTTATCTGATTCAGCTAGTTTTTCAATTGGTACATCACCTAAATATTTTTTAGGTGTAGGATATGTCCAAATACCAGTTTTTAGTGAAGGGTTTACTTCTTTATAAGTAATGGAAATTGTTTTTGGATCGACTACTTTAATACCAGAAATTTTGTCAGCTTTTCCATTGTGATATTCTTCCATACCTTCAATCATTTGCATTTGTGTATCGTAACGGATACCTGTATATTTGCTATTACCGATTATTAAGTAAGAATATTCTAAATCCTCAGCTGTTACAGGATTACCATCGTGCCATTTTACATTATCTTTAATTTTAATTGTAATTGTTTTTTTATCTTCAGAAATTGTATAAGTTGCAGCACCGTCATTTGTAATTTCCCAGTTTTTATCTGTAGCTAATAATTGTTCATCAAAGAAATCCATAATCTCTGAATCTGGAGCAACTTCATACAATACCCTACTTAAAACACCAGCGAAAGGTGAATTTGAAACGAGTCCATAAGTTAATGATCCGTCTTTAATTTCTTTACCGTCATTTTTTACAGCAGCACTAAATTTATTTGTTTCTACTTTTTTTGTGTTTGCCTTTTTACTACCGCTATCAGCACCCCCACATGCAGATAGTAATAATGTTGAAGCAGCAAGTGTACTTAATACTTTGTACAGTTTTGGTTTGTTCATAACTTCTCCACCCCTTATCCTTTTCTTTGTCTCGCATCAGCCGCACGCTTTAACGCTTGACCAATAAAATTTATACACAGCATCAACACTAAAATCATGATTGATGCGGGTAACCAAATCCACCACTTTTCTTGTAATACATCTGGGTTAGTTGCGTAACTTACAAGTGTACCAAGACTTGGTGTGCTCTCTGGTAGACCGAAGCCTAAGTAAGTTAAACTAGATTCAATTCCGATGTTACCAGCAAGATTTAATGTGATATTTACGATAATAATAGAACTTAAATTAGGTAATATTTGCTGGAAGATTATTTTCCAATTTGGTGTTCCTAATGTTTTTGATGCAGATACGTAATCAAGTTCTTTCTCAGTCAATACTTTAGAGCGTATAAGCCTTGCTTTTCCGACCCATAAGAAAGCGGTCATTATGAGAATAAATGTCGTAATATTGAAAGTTGGAACGAGTGAGATAAACACGATAACAATCATTAAGAATGGTAAAATCATCATAAAGTCGATAAAACGCATAATGATGTTATCGACAACTCCTCCAAAATAGCCAGCAATTAGTCCCGTCGTAAGACCGATAAGGGTTGCTAAAAGAGTGATGGCTAAACCAACCGTAAAGGAGTTACGTGTACCAATAATTAATTGTCCGAAAATATCACGGCCTCCATAATCAGTTCCTAACCAATGTTCAGCAGAAGGAGGGTCATAAATAGCGAATAAATCGACTCGGACGATATCTTCTTGCTTCATAATAAATGAAGTTGCGTAAACGGCTATTAATATTAAAGCTAAAAAGAATAGAGAAAACATTGCTAGTTTATCTTTACGAAATTCTCGCCACATAATGGAGAAACCAGAGGGGCTCTTTTCGTAATGAATGACTTCAGTTTGTTTTTCAGGATTTGCTAACATAACGTTTCTTCACCTCCATTAATCAATACGAATACGTGGATCAACGATGCTTAGAATAATATCGGAAAGAAGAGTCCCGAGTAGCGTTGCGAATCCAGTAAATAATACAAGAGCAGTTACGACACTGAAATCACGTTGAGTGATAGATTGGAAAAATAGTTGTCCAATTCCTGGATAGCCGAAAATATTTTCTAGAATAATAGAGCCTCCAACTAAACCTGTAATTTCATATCCTAAAAATGCTGCAATTGGTAAAAATGAATTTCTTAAAATATGTCTGGAATATACTTTAGATTCTGGTACACCTTTTGCTTTTACTGTGCGTACAAAATCTTTATGTTTCGTATCGATAATTTCACTTCGTAAATATTGTACAGTTCCTACAGTTCCAATTAATGCCCCAGATAAAGCTGGTAAAATCATATGATTGAATTTACTTAAATAGTAATCAAATGATCCTGTTGCAACTTGTGGATCAACGCTACCACTCGTAGGGAAAATTGGATATAAAAAGCCGAATAAGAATAACATTACTAACCCGAAAATAAATAGTGGTGTACCGAATCCTAAAAAGTTATAGAGCGTAATGAGTCGATCAGCCCACGTATCATTCCAACGTCCACTTATAACTCCAAGTGGAATAGCAATTAAGTAAGTAAGAATAAGAATAAGAAGAGCTAACAGTATGGTATTGCCAAGACGTTCCCCGATAATATCTGTTACTTTTATTTTATGTGCGTAAGAAATACCGAAATCCCCTTGTACAGCATTTGAAATCCACCTTACATATTGAGTGGGAATAGGATCGTTTAAACCTAGTTTTTCACGTTGTTCTTCGAGCACTTTTGGATCGGCTTTTGGGTTTGCTAGTTCAGCGCCACTTAATGCATCACCTGGCATTGCCTTAGCCAGTGTAAAGACGAGTACGCTTAATATGAATAATTGCGGTATCATAACTAAAACCCGGCGTAATATAAATTTCCACATGTTTTATCACTCCCTTAAGGTAATGCCACCCGGTGTGTTGGCGAGATTGGTTTTAAATCGTAAGCACGACCATTTTCATTGAAATAACTTTCGTATGATTTCTCATACTCAACGCTTACCTCACGACGCAATTTACGTTGTTGCTCGCGGTTTTCTGGACGAATATCAGGAATAGCTGATATTAGGCGCTTCGTATAGATGTGCTGTGGATTATTATAAATTTCAGCACTAGTTGCTTCTTCCACAATGCGTCCGCGATACATAACACCGATACGGTCACACATATGGCGAACTACACCTAAATCATGACTAATAAATAGGTATGTTAGTCCGAGTTCAGATTGTAAATCTTGCAAGAAGTTTAAAACTTGAGCTTGTACCGACACGTCAAGCGCGGATACAGGTTCATCTGCGATAATAAGCTTCGGTTTTAGTGTAAGTGCGCGTGCAATACCAATCCGCTGTCTTTGTCCACCGGAAAATTCATGTGGGTATTTATACATAGACTCAGGATTTAATCCAACTTTATCAAGATAATCTTGAACAGCTCTACGCTCTTCATCAGGTGAGAGTTTCTCAAAATTTCGAAGTGGTTCAGCGATAATATCCATAACACGTTTCTTCGGGTTTAAGGATGAATAAGGATCTTGAAAAATCATCTGAATATCTTTTCGTTGTTCTCTTAGTTCTGAGCGACTTAATTTTGTTAAATCTCTATTATTAAAATGAATGCTACCGCCTGTCGCTTTTGTTAAGTGCATAATTGCTTTTCCAGTTGTTGATTTGCCGCTCCCAGATTCCCCAACGATTCCGTATGTTTCGCCAGGTTGTAGTTCGAAGCTTACGCCATCAACAGCACGAACGTAATCTAATGTACGGCCGAAAACACCACCTTTAATTGGAAAGTGTACTTTTAAATCTTCTACTTTAAGCAGTGCCATGAGTTACGTCATCTCCTTTCTTATGTTGGAAGTTGAAATGTTTGTAGCAAGTGCAACGTACCCAATGGTCTTGTTTTACTTCATGTAAAACGGGATTTTCTTCATGTTGATCAGGTCTAATCCATGGAATCCGTGCTTGGAATCGACAACCTGTGCGAGGTAACTTAGCTAATGTCGGTACAACGCCTTGAATAACATGTAATTTTTCTTTTTCAGCAGATGCAGACGGGATTGAATTTAATAAGGAACGAGTATATGGATGAAGAGGGTTATTAAAAATCTCTTCGACTGTTCCTGTTTCTACAACTTGTCCTGCATACATAACGACGATACGATCAGCGGTTTCGGCCACGACGCTTAAATCGTGTGTAATTAAGATGATGCCCATTTTCGTTTGTTCTTGAATGGAACGTAATAAATCTAAAATTTGCGCTTGAATGGTTACGTCAAGTGCAGTTGTTGGCTCATCTGCAATAATGAGCCCTGGCTTACAAGCAATTGCAATTGCGATAACAATTCTTTGTCTCATTCCGCCAGATAATTCGTGTGGGTATTGTTTATATGTAAGTTCTGGTTTTGGAATACCAACTTGATGAAGTAGTTCTAAGGTGCGTTCTTTCTTTTCAACTTTTGAAAGGCTTGTGTGGTAGTCTAAGTTTTCTTCGATTTGTTTTCCAACTGTCATAAGAGGATCGAGTGCTGTAAGAGGTTCTTGGAAAATCATTCCGATATTTGAACCGCGTACTTTATTTATTTCGGCGGTTGACATGCTTAGTAAGTCCTTATCTCTATAGTAAAGCTGCCCTTGTAATTTTGTATTTGCTTCATTATGCAGTCGCATAATGGAAAGGGCAAGTGCACTTTTTCCGCATCCTGACTCACCAACGATAGCAACAATTTCATTTTCATGAACAGTTAAGGATACATTATCAACTGCTGCATGATACTGATCTTGTATACGAAAGGAAGTTTGCAAGTTTTCAATACGAAGAAGTGAATTCTTCATGGCTATCCCTCCATCTTTTCTGAAAAGACTAAATATTTTGTATGTTGTTATTTTAATATAAATTGACAATGTTTGACAAGGGTAAGTTGAAAAAATATTCAAAAATCTTTTTATATAAAAGTGGAATGCAGTTGTATTAGGTATTTAAGTGATTTGGAAACGCTAACATATATATGAGAGGAAAATAAATCTTTTGTAAGAAAAAAGATTTATATGTAGAAAAAAGAGAGGCATTCTGGAAAGAATGGTCTCTCTTTTTTTGATAAGTATAATATTTGTACTTAAGCTTGCTTTTGTTTTGTTGACCCTGTATTTAAAGTAAGGGCAAGGAAGAACATTGCAAGTATGCAAGATGCAAGTAATAAGATGAATCCGCCATCCCATCCGAATGCATCTACGATAAAGCCCATAGCGGCACTAGCGAAAGCAGCTCCGCCTAAGTAACCGAAGAATCCAGTTAAGCCTGCTGCAGTTCCAGCAGCTTTCTTTGGTGCTAAGTCTAGAGCGTGTAGACCAATTAACATAACCGGTCCGTAAATTAAAAATCCAATTGCGACAAGTGCGATACTATCAACCATTGGATTACCAGGAGGGTTTAACCAGTAAACAAGAACTGCGATAAATACACCAACCATAAATAAAATACCAGCAGGTGCACGACGTCCTTTAAATAGTTTATCACTCATCCATCCGCAAAGAAGTGTACCTGGAATACCAGCCCATTCATATAGAGCGTAAGCAGTACGTGAGCTACTATGAGTAAAGCTTTTTTCTTCTACTAAATAAGTAGGAGCCCAGTCTACAACGCCGTAACGTACGAAATATACGAAAACGTTCGCAATAGCGATGTACCATAAAAACTTATTGTTTAGTACGTATTTAAATAAAATTTCTTTTGCCGAAAGTTCGCGTTCGCGATCTTTTATTTTCTCATCTGGTGGATATTCTCCAGTATGCTCTTCAATAGAAGGTAGTCCACAAGATTGAGGCGTATCTTTCATTGTAATTAATACATAAATACCAACTAAAATTGAAAGAATACCTGGGAAGTAAAAAATACTTTTCCAGTCATCTGCGAAGAAGTATAAGCCTAATGTTACAAGAGAAGGCATAAGCGCGCCGCCGACATTATGAGCGACGTTCCAAATAGACATTTTTGTACCACGTTCGCTAATAGAGAACCAGTGAACCATCGTACGGCCACAAGGAGGCCAGCCCATACCTTGTACCCATCCATTTAAAAACTGAAGTACAAACATAAGTATAATGCTCGTTGTAATGAAAGAAAATGAGCCGAAAATAATATTAATGATACCTGATAAAAATAGCCCAGCTGCTAAAAAGTAGCGAGGATTACAACGATCGGATACGATACCCATCAAGAATTTACTTAATCCGTAAGCGATAGATACTGCTGAAAGGATAACCCCAAGTTCCCCTTTACTAAAGCCTTGCTCGATTAAGTATGGCATTGCTAGTGAAAAGTTTTTTCGAACAAAGTAGTAACCTGCATAACCGATGAAGATACCTAAGAATACTTGTAAACGTAATTTACGGTATTCGCTATCAACGCGATCAGCTGGTAAGCGTTCCGCGTGGGGCGCAGGTTTAAATAATTGTGTGAAAAACATAAAATGAAAATCCTCCCCTAATTAATTCGAAGCGTTTTAAGACAGAGAACATAAAAAGGCCATGAAATATAAAAAAGTTTCCTTTTTTATGATTCATAGCCGTGTACTCCGTTTCTCCGTGACTGTCAATATTAACTTCGTCGAAAATTATACAACTTTGTGACAAAAATGTAAACGTTTTTATAAATAAAAGTATTGACGGATTTTGTTCGCGGGATTAATATTTAAATACGTTAAATATTTTATTGTTTAAATAAGAGGTGGATAACATGCCAAATGATATGACGCATATCGATAAAATTCAAGCTCTTGCCTTTTCGATTGGAAAGAAAATGCAGACGGAGTTATTAGAACAAATGCAAGCAACAGGACTTACACCACCGCAGTTTTATATTTTAAAGATTTTAGATCATTATGGGGCTTCAAGAGCGACAACATTAGCAAAAAAGATGTATGTGAAGCCTAGCGCGATTACAGTGATGATTGATCGTCTAATCGATCAAGAACTTGTAGAACGCTATCACGACAAAGATGACCGTCGTGTTGTCATCATCGAGTTAACGAAAAAGGGGAAAGCTAGAGTAGAAGAGGCAATGACAGCTCGCAACGAGCATATTGCAAAATACTTTTCACATTTAGAGTTGCAAGAAAGAGAAGATTTATTACGTCTCTTTGAGAAGTTAGAAACCATTATTTGCGGGACACAAGAGAAAAAAGAGAATAACTAAGAGGAATTGAGGAGATTACATGGAGCAACAAGAAAATCAAAATAGAAAGTTGTTGTTAATCGGTTTAGTAATCGCGATGCTATTTGCTGCATTAGATGGAACAATTGTTGGTACAGCAATGCCACGTATCGTCGGTGACCTAGGCGGATTAAGTTTAATGACATGGTTAACGACAGCTTATATGTTAACATCAACGACAGTTGTACCAATTGCAGGTAAATTAGCGGATTTACTTGGTCGTCGTAACGTATATATAACAGGGCTAGTTATTTTCATGATTGGTTCGGCGTTATGTGGTATGGCGAATGGTATGACAGAATTAATTATTTTCCGTGGTATTCAAGGTCTTGGTGGCGGTATTATGATGCCAATGGCTATGATTATTATTGGAGATATGTTCACGGGAAAAGAACGTGCGAAATGGCAAGGTATTTTTGGTGCGTTATACGGTCTTGCTTCTGTAATTGGACCGCAAGTTGGTGGTTGGATTGTAGATGCAGTGAACTGGAGATGGGTATTCTACATTAACTTACCGGTTGGTATTTTAGCAACAATCTTTATTGCAATGGGATTAAAATCACATAAACAAACAGGACCAATTAAAATTGATATCGCTGGAATCTTTACGATGATTCTAGGTGTTGTAAGTTTATTGCTTGCGCTAACGTTTGGTGGAAAAGATTATGCATGGGATTCTTGGCAAATTATCGGTTTATTCGCACTAGCTGTAATTGGTATCGTTAGCTTTGTTATTGTTGAAACGAAAGCTGAAGAGCCGATTTTACCAATGCATTTCTTTAAAAATCGCACATTTACAATACTGAATGCGATTGGATTCTTTATGAGTATTGGAATGTTCGGCGCGATTATGTTCGTACCATTCTTCATGCAAGGTATTGTAGGAGTAAGTGCTGCTGAATCAGGAACAATTATGACTCCAATGATGATTACAATGATTGTAATGAGTATTATCGGTGGGCAACTTGTATTAAAAGTTGGTGTAAAACCACAAATTATCGCAGGTATGCTTATTATGGCCGGTGGTTTCTGGTTATTAACAACGATGGATATGCACACAACGAAGCTTACAGCTACTTCTTATATGATGGTTATCGGTTTAGGAATGGGTCTTGTAATGCCGACATTAACATTAGCGTTACAAGAAAGCTTCCCGAAAAAAGACCTTGGTGTCGTAACGTCATCAAGTCAGTTCTTCCGTCAAATTGGTGGAACATTTGGTATTACAATTTTAGGATCAATTATGAATAACACTTCAGGTACAACGTTAACAAATAAATTAGTACCTGTATTAGATACATTCCCGAAAGAAGCGGGACAAATGGTAACGAAATTTAAAGATATGATTCACACAGATCCACAAGGTTTATATTCGATGCTATTTAGCCCAGAGGCATTAAAACAAATGCCAGAAGCGTTTGCTAACAGCATTGTACCTATTTTGAAAAACTCTTTAGTAGACTCGCTTCATACTGTATTCTTAACAGGATTAGTATTTATCGTAGTAGGTGCCATCTTTACGATTTTCTTACAAAAAATTAAACTATCAGATCGTAAAAAAGATGCTGAAGAGCCTGCTGTAGAAGAAAAAGAAAAAACTGTATCATACTCGTAATGAAGAAGCATCGCCTTATGGCGGTGCTTTTTTGAGTATAACCTTAAAAGCTTTTTAGTGAGAAATGATTGACGTATTTTTAGAAATACGTTATATTATTTTCTGTAAACGGTTACATGAAGTGAGGAGAAAAGAGAATGAGTACGATTAAAGACGTTGCGAAATTAGCGGGAGTATCTGTTGCGACCGTTTCCAGAGTTCTAAATAAAAATGGATATGTTCACGAAGATACATTAAAAAAGGTAGAGCGTGCAATTGAGATGTTAGATTATAAGCCTAGTACAGTAGCGCGTTCACTGTATAATAAAAAGTCTCGTTTAATTGGCTTAGTTGTTCCAAATATCGTGAATCCGTTCTTTCCAGAAGTTGCACGTGCCGTAGAAGATGTAGCACATAAACAAGGTTACACAGTTGTTCTTTGTAACTCTGATGAAAGTTTAGAAAAAGAGAAACAATACATTGATGTACTTAGACAAAATAATGTAGATGGATTTATTGTAGCAACGAATCCACAAAATAGTGTTAATTACATGAATTTATCTGTTCCGGTTGTTGCGATTGACCGTATGTTTAATGAGCGTATTCCTACTGTATATGCAGATAACTATGCAGGAAGTCAGGCTGCGACAAAGTTGTTACTAGATAAAGGATGTAAACATATTGCACATATTCGCGGTCCACGTGATGTGAGTACTGCAAATGAACGTTTTGAAGGTTTTGTAGACGTTATTACGCAAAATAATCTTTCGTATATGATTGCGGAGAGTACGTTTGATCCAGCAAATAGTGAGCGTGTAGCGATGGAATTATTAGAAGGATACCCGCATATTGATGGTATTGTTGCTGGGAATGATTTAATTGCGATTGGTATTGTAAAGGCTGCACTTCAAAAGGGGATTGCCATTCCAGATGATTTACAAATTATCGGATTTGATGGAATTTCTTTAACAGAAATGATGTATCCATCTATTACAACAGTTGCACAACCGATATATGAGATGGGAAAAATTGCAACAGAGTTGTTGTTAGAGCAAATGGAAGGAAATGCATTAGAAGAGAAACACTATCGTCTACCGATTAAAATTATTGAACGAAATACAACGAAGTAAGGAGATGAAACAGATGCCAAATATTGCAGTAGTAGGTAGCATTTCAATGGACTTAGTGGCTGTTTCAAAAAAACGGCCGAAAGCAGGAGAAACAGTAATTGGTGAAGCGTTTCATACAATCCCTGGAGGGAAAGGGGCGAACCAAGCGGTTGCTGCAGCTAGATTAGGAGCAAATGTAGCAATGGTTGGAGCGGTAGGAAATGATGATTACGGAACGGTAGTTAGAAAAAATTTAGAGAACGAACGTATTTTTATCGACTATGTGGTACCGGTTACAGATGGAACGACAGGAATTGCTCATATCGTTTTAGCAGAAGAAGATAACAGTATTGTTGTCGTACAAGGAGCAAATGCTCTTGTAAATAAGTCAGTTGTAGATCGCTCAAAAGACCTTCTTATAAAAGCAGATATGGTTGTTCTGCAACTAGAAATTCCACTTGAAACAGTAAAATATGTATTGGCTATTTGTGAGGAGCATAATATTCCAGTTATGTTAAATCCAGCGCCAGCACAAGTGTTATCAGAAGATATTTTAGAAAAGGCAACTTATATTACGCCAAATGAACATGAGTGCCGCATTGTATTAGATGATTTTACATCACCAATTGAAGATTTATTGGCGAAGTATCCAAATAAATTATTGATGACAGAAGGTTCTAACGGTGTTCGTTTCCATAATGGAACGGAGATTGTACATGTTCCTAGCATTGCTGTTGATGTAGTGGATACAACTGGAGCTGGTGATACATTTAATGGTGCGTTAGCAGTTGCACTTTCTGAAGGAGAGACACTTCAAAAAGCAATTCGTTTCGCGAATATTGCCGGTGGTCTTTCTGTAACGAAACTTGGGGCACAGGGCGGTATGCCAACGAGAAATCGAGTACGTGAAGTGCAGGTGATTGTTGGATGAAAAAGCATGGTGTATTAAACAGTGAAATCGCGGCAGTCCTTGCTTCACTTGGGCATACAGACACGGTTGTAATTGCTGATTGCGGGTTACCGATTCCGGATGGAGTAAAACGAATTGATTTAGCTGTTGAGATTGGAAAACCGAGTTTTTTAGAGGTGTTACAAGTTGTAGCTGATGATATGGCAATCGAAAAAGTGACGTTAGCAGAAGAAGTCATTATAAATAATGCGGAAGTAAATAAAGAGATCGAGCAAAAATTAATAGAGCCAGCATTTGAGTATGTATCTCATGAACAATTTAAAGAGCATACAAAGAAAGCGAAGGCGATTATTCGTACAGGCGAGGCTACGCCTTATGCAAATGTAATTTTACATGCAGGCGTGATTTTTTAATAAAGGGAAGTGATGGGAATGCATATTGAAATGAAAAACATTTCAAAGGCGTTCAATGGCAATCCTGTTTTGAAGAATGCACAGTTTATGATTGAAACAGGAGAAGTTCATGCATTGATGGGGGAAAATGGAGCGGGTAAATCAACGCTCATGAAGATTTTAACAGGTGTATACAAAAAAGATGGTGGAACAATCACGATTGATGGGCAAGAACGTACGTTTAAAAATGCGAAAGAAGCTGAAGAGTACGGCATCGCATTTATACATCAAGAACTAAACATATTGCCGAATTTAACAGTAGCTGAAAATATGTTTCTCGGTAAAGAGTTAATGTATGGGAAAACAGGTATTTTACGCACTCGACAAATGAACGCGATTGCGCAGCAGCAACTAGCAGAGCTAGGATTGCATGTAAGAGGTGCTATGTTAGCAGAGGAACTATCGGTTGGACAACAGCAAATTATCGAAATTGCGAAAGCGTTAATGACAAACGCGAGCGTTATTATTATGGATGAACCTACTGCGGCACTGACGGATCGTGAAATCGAAACGCTCTTTACAGTAATCAATAAGTTACGTAAAGAAGGTGTTTCATTCGTGTACATTTCGCATCGTATGGAAGAGATTTTCTCAATATGTGATGCCATTACGATTTTGCGTGATGGAGAATACGTCGGAAAGAGATTAATTCCAGAAACATCATTTGATGAAGTAGTGAGTATGATGGTGGGGCGCAGCATTGGTGAACGTTACCCAGAGCGAAATAGTCAAATTGGTGATGTCATTTTTGAAATGCGTAACGGAACGAAGAAAGGGAAATTTGAAAATGTTTCGTTTCAAGTGAGGAAAGGTGAAATCCTTGGTGTAGCTGGTTTGATGGGGGCTGGTCGCACTGATATTATGAAAGCGATATTTGGTTATGAACCTTTAGATTCTGGACAAATTTTTATAAATGGACAAGAAGTAAAGATTGATAGTCCGATAGATGCAATTAGACAAAGAATTGCTTTCATTACAGAAGATAGAAAGTCTGAAGGATTAGTGTTAGATTTTTCAATTCGAGAAAATTTAGCTTTACCGAATTTAGAAAGTCTTTCAAAGGGAAGTGTTCTAAGCAACGAGCTAGAACAGCAGTTTACAGAAGATATGATGAAGCTTCTTAATGTGAAAGCATCTAGCGGGGAGCAGGCAGTGAAATCTCTTTCTGGTGGAAATCAGCAAAAGATTGTAATCGCAAAATGGCTAGGCATTCATCCGCAATTACTCATTTTAGATGAGCCAACAAGAGGTGTAGATGTTGGAGCGAAAAAAGAAATTTACTCTATCATGAATAAGCTTACAGAGCAAGGCGATGCCGTTATTATGGTATCATCTGAGCTTCCGGAAGTTTTAGGGATGAGTGATCGAGTTCTTGTTATTCATGAAGGAAAAGTCGGCGGCATTTTAGGGAAAGATGAGGCATTACAAGAGTCTATTATGGCACTAGCTACAGGGGGAGAGTAAGGATGGCTAAGAAGGGGAATGTATTACAACAACTCGGTTCTTTAATCGGTTTAGTATTAATTATCGTCGTAATTACAGTTTTAAATCCAGCGTTCATTGAAATTCCAAATTTATTTAATATACTGCGTCAAGTATCGATTAATGCGCTTATTGCATTCGGAATGACCTTCGTAATTTTAACAGGGGGTATTGACTTATCGGTAGGTTCTATTTTAGCATTATCAAGTGCACTTGTTGCTGGAATGATGGCAAGTGGCATGGATCCGTTCCTTGCAATGGCAGTTGGACTATTAGCAGGTCTTGTAATGGGAATTGTAAACGGTATCATCATTGCGAAAGGAAAAGTAGCTCCATTTATTGCAACTTTAGCAACAATGACTATTTTTCGTGGGTTGACGCTTGTTTATATGGACGGACGTCCGATCACTGGTCTTGGTGATCATTTAATGTTCCAAATGTTTGGCCGCGGTTATTTTCTTGGTATTCCGGTACCAGCTGTTACAATGATGATCGCTTTCGCAGTACTGTACTTCATTTTGAAGAAAACGACATTTGGCCGTCGTACATTTGCAATTGGTGGAAATGAAGAAGCAGCAGCACTATCAGGTATTAATGTTACGAGAATTAAAGTAATGATTTACGGTCTTTCCGGAATTTTGGCAGCGCTTGCAGGTATTGTCTTAACATCACGACTAGATTCTGCACAGCCGACTGCAGGTACTTCTTACGAATTAGATGCAATTGCAGCAGTTGTATTAGGTGGAACAAGTCTTTCTGGGGGAAGAGGATGGATTGTTGGTACATTCATCGGTGTACTAATTATCGGTGTACTAAATAACGGTTTAAATTTATTAGGTGTATCTTCTTTCTTCCAACAAGTTGTAAAAGGACTTGTAATCTTACTAGCTGTATTAATTGATCGCCGAAAAGAAGCATAATGGAGGGACAGTTCATGAAGAAATGGTTACTTATACTCGTTGCATGTATTATGGTCATTACTGCTGGTTGTTCAATGGAACCACCAGAATGGGCAAAGGATTCTAGCGATAAAGGTCGAAATAAAACTATTAAAGTTGGATTCTCTGTTTCAACTTTAAATAATCCCTTCTTTGTAACTTTGAAAAAGGGTGCAGAAAAGAAAGCGAAAGATAGCGGCATCGAATTGATTGCTGTTGATGCGCAAAATGATGCAGCGAAGCAAACGAACGATGTTGAAGATTTAATTCAAAAGGGTGTCGATGTAGTTGTTATTAATCCGACCGATTCAGATGCTGTTGCTTCAGCGGTAAGTGCGGCAAATGCAGCAAATGTTCCTGTTATTACAGTAGACCGCGTTGCGAATTCAGGTAAGGTTGTTTCTCACATTGCATCTAATAATATCGAAGGTGGTCAAATGGCTAGTGATTACATTCGTGAATTAGTCGGCGAAGGAGCAAACGTTGCTGAGTTAGAAGGAATCCCTGGATCGTCTGCTGCTCGTGAACGTGGGAAAGGATTCCATAACGAAGCTGATAAGTCTTTAAAAGTAGTTGCCAAACAAGCGGCTGATTTTGATAGAGCGAAAGGATTATCTGTTATGGAAAACATTTTGCAAGCAAATGGTGATATTAAAGCCGTGTTTGCGCATAACGACGAGATGGCATTAGGTGCACTTGAAGCATTGAAGTCTGCTGGAAAAACAGATGTAGTAGTTGTTGGATTTGATGCAACAGAAGATGCTGTGAAAGCGGTTAATGATGGGCGTATGGCTGCAACAGTCGCTCAAAAACCGGAATTAATCGGAGAGAAGGCGATGCAAACAGCAAAAGAGATAACACAAGGTAAAAAAGTGGACAAATCTATTCCGATTGAATTAGAGCTTATTAAGAAAAATAAATAAATATAAAATGAAAATTAGGAAGGAAGAATAACAAATGAAATTTTTTATTGATACAGCAAACATTAACGAAATTAAAGAGGCAAATGCATTAGGCGTAGTAGCTGGAGTAACGACAAACCCATCACTTGTAGCAAAAGAAGGCGTAGATTTCCATGAGCGTATTCGTGAAATTTGCAGCTTTATAGAAGGACCTGTAAGTGCAGAAGTAATTAGCTTAGAAGCTGATAAAATGATTGAAGAAGGAAAAGAATTAGCGAAGATTGCTCCAAACGTTGTTGTAAAAGTTCCAATGACAACAGAAGGTTTAAAAGCAGTAAAAGCATTCTCAGATTTAGGAATTCGTACAAACGTTACATTAGTATTCTCAGCAGTTCAAGCATTACTTGCAGCTCGCGCTGGTGCAACATATGTATCACCATTCTTAGGTCGTTTAGATGATATCGGTCATAACGGTATGGATTTAATTCGTCAAATCGCAGAAATCTTTGCAATTCATGGCATCGAAACAGAAATCATTGCAGCATCTGTACGTCACAGCGTTCACGTAACTGATGCAGCATTAAACGGTGCACATATTGCAACAATCCCAGCAAACGTAATTGCTTCATTAGTGAAGCACCCATTAACAGATCAAGGAATTGAGAAATTCTTAGCTGATTGGGAAAAAACACAAGAGAAATAATAGAAAATCAAGAATCCTAGTTTAATTGACTAGGATTCTTTTTTATTTAAAAGAATTTTCATGCAATTTTGCATATTGTCTTTTAAATTTGTTATATAAGATATTTAATATATATCACATAACTCTTTATTTTTCATATTTCGATATAAAGTGAAACGTTAATCAGTGGGGGCTTTGTTCATCAGCACACTGATTATTAGTTGAACCAAGGGATAAACAGATAGAGGGTCTGACCAGAAAACTGGAGGGCATGATTCTATAACAGAAAGTTTAATGTTTATAGAATTATGTCTTTTTATATAGGGAGGGTAGTAAACAGAGATTTCGACAAAAATGCACCGATTTATCTGAATTTTAAGTTTTATAAAAGGAGAGAAATAGAATGAGAAGAAAAGCGCCATTTAAAGTGTTATCGTCATTAGCAATTGCGGCAATTATCGGATGCACATCTGTAATGAGTGCGCCGTTAGCATATGCAGAAACGCCAGCAAAAGAGAAAGAGAATGTGTCTACAACGCCAATTGATTACAATTTAATTCAAGAAGATCGTTTAGCGGAAGCTTTGAAAGAAAGAGGAACAATTAATCCAGCATCTTCTAAAGAAGAGACGAAAAAGGCTGTCGAGCAATATATTGAAAAGAAACAAGGAGATCAGGCGAACAAAGAAATTCTTCCAGATGCTCACTTACAAGAAACGTCTGATTTCACAAAAAAAGTAAAAGAGAAAAAGATGGAAGAAAAGGAAAATGTAAAAAAGACTGAAAAAAATATTAATCTTGAGCAAAAGCCAGAACCAAATAAAAAGCAATTAAATGGGCAAGTTCCAACTTCAAAAGCAAAGCAAGCTCCATATAAAGGATCTGTTCGATCGGATAAAGTATTAGTGCTACTCGTTGAATTTAGTGATTATAAACATAATAATATTGATCAAACACCAGGTTATATGTATTCGAAAGACTTTAGTAGAGAACATTATCAAAAGATGTTGTTCGGTAAGGAGCCGTATACATTATTTGATGGTTCAAAAGTAAAAACGTTTAAACAATACTATGAAGAGCAGTCTGGTGGTAGTTATACGACAGACGGATATGTAACGGAGTGGCTAACAGTTCCAGGAAAAGCATCTGATTATGGAGCTGATGGTAGCAGTGGTCACGATAATAAAGGTCCGAAAGGTGCACGTGATTTAGTGAAAGAAGCTTTGCATGCAGCTGCTGAGAAAGGACTAGATTTATCTCAGTTTGATCAGTTTGATAGATATGATACAAACGGGGATGGGAATCAAAACGAACCTGACGGTGTAATTGATCATTTAATGGTAATCCATGCTGGTGTTGGTCAAGAAGCAGGTGGTGGTAAATTAGGTGATGATGCGATCTGGTCACATCGTTCAAAATTAGCAGTAGATCCAGTAGCGATTGAAGGTACAAAATCAAAGGTAGATTACTTTGGTGGTAAAGTAGCAGCACATGATTACACAATTGAACCAGAAGATGGAGCTGTAGGTGTGTTTGCACATGAATTTGGACATGATCTTGGATTACCAGATGAATATGACACGAAATATACTGGAAATGGTTCACCAGTCGAAGCTTGGTCATTAATGAGTGGAGGTAGTTGGACAGGGAAAATCGCAGGAACAGAACCGACTAGTTTTTCACCACAAAATAAAGACTTCTTACAAAAGAATATGGGTGGCAACTGGGCAAAAATATTAGAAGTAGATTACGATAAAATTAAGAGTGGTGTGGGAGTTCCTACCTATATTGATCAAAGTGTTACGAAATCAAATCGTCCAGGCGTTGTACGTGTTAACTTACCAGGTAAAAGTGTTGAAACGATTAAACCGGAGTTTGGAAAGCATGCATATTATAGTACAAGAGGCGATGATATGCATACAACGTTAGAGACACCATTCTTTGATTTAACAAAAGGAACAAATGCAAAATTCGATTATAAAGCAAATTATGAGTTAGAAGCAGAGTGCGATTTCGTCGAAGTACATGCAGTAACAGAAGATGGAACGAAAACATTAATTGATAGACTTGGAGAAAAAGTAGTCCAAGGAGATAAAGATACAACAGATGGGAAATGGATTGATAAATCATATGATTTAAGTCAATTTAAAGGAAAAAAAGTGAAACTACAATTAGACTATATTACAGATCCGGCTGTAACATATAAAGGTTTTGCGATGGACAATGTAAATGTAACTGTTGATGGACAAGTTGTATTTTCTGATGATGCAGAAGGACAGTCTAAAATGAATTTAAATGGTTTTGTTGTTTCTGATGGGACAGAGAAGAAAGCTCATTATTACTACTTAGAGTGGAGAAACTATGCGGGATCAGATAATGGTTTAAAAGCAGGAAAAGGTCCAGTGTATAATACAGGTCTTGTCGTTTGGTATGCAGATGATAGTTTCAAAGATAACTGGGTTGGGGTGCATCCAGGTGAAGGATTCCTTGGTGTTGTAGATTCTCATCCAGAAGCGCTAGTTGGTAATTTAAACGGAAAACCAGCACACGGTAATACGGGCATGCAAATTGCAGATGCTGCATTTTCATTTGATAAAACACCAGCATGGAGTGTAAATTCATTAACACGTGGTCAGTTTAACTATTCTGGATTACAAGGTGTTACAACTTTTGATGATTCAAAAGTATATAGTAACAAGCAAATTGCAGATGCAGGAAGGAAAGTTCCAAACCTTGGACTTAAATTCCAAGTTGTTGGACAGGCAGAAGATAAATCGGCAGGCGCTGTTTGGATTAAACGTTAATAACATAAAAGCACATTCTTCATATGAAGAGTGTGCTTTTTAATTTGTACAGTAAGTTATTATTTTAGTTTATGTAATACAAGTGTTTATTCATGTGTAGTGTATCAAATTATGTGGGGAAAGGAAATATTTCCGAGGAAATTGTCGAAGTATCGTTGGTATTGATACACTTTTTTTGTAAAAGAAGAAATGTAGTATTGTCTTTACAGTTTAATTTATTTACATTGTTACTTGGCTATACACAAAAGTAATATATTCGGCAATAAAAGAGCGCTATTGGATAGTGCTCTTTTTTATGAATAGAAAGGAGTGAGTTAAATGAAAGAAGTAATTGAATGTCCACAGTGTGAAGGGATATTACTGCGCAACATATTATGGATCTCCCGCATCCTTTTTCATTCAGGTGTCCACATTGTAAGGTGAAATTAAAAGAAATGAGGATCACACCATGTTTAATATTAGTGGCAATTTGTATCATTCCACTATTTATTATGATTGGAGAGAGTATTAAGGAATTACTAGTAAAATATTTTTCTATTATAGACGGTGTACCAACTGTACTTATTTTCTTCTTATTTTGTTATCCATTGTATTATCTCTATGAAAAATATAATGCCATATTGTTTATTAAATACGGCTTGTTGAAAGTTAAAAGTTGAATAGGGGTTTATCATTAAAAAAAGACAACGATGGATTATCCCATCATTGTCTTTTTTACTTTGCTTCTTACATAAATCATCCCAGCAAATGTTAATAAAAATGCTGTCCCGATAATGAAGCTAATGCTAGGTGATGCTCCGATTGCGCCGACTGTAAAGGAGCCAGCAACAACTCCTAATGAGAAGAAGGCATAAAATAATCCGAATGCCTTTCCGCGATTATCGTCTGTAGTATTTTCAACGAGTAAAGCGTTAATAGACGGAAAGAGGATTGCGAATCCAATTCCATAAATCATCATTACGATAAAGAGCATACCTTTTGTAGCAAATAATCCGAGTAAAGATAATGCGAATGCCATAACTGCAATTCCGATTAGCATTAGTTTCGAACGATTAAATCGATCGTAAATACGATTTGTTGGAAGCAAGAAGAAGAGGATAGCAGTTATACCGAATACACTTAACATCATGCCTGTTGTGGATGCTTTAAGCGCTAATGCCTCAACTTTTACTGGTAACATATAAGTGACAATTCCTTGTGAAAACATTAATGTGAAAGCACCAATATATGCTTGTAATAACGGTTCTGATTTTAAAAGTTCAACCATATCTTCTTTGTTCATCATTTGCGTTCTTGATGTATCTTTTCTTGATACGTTATTTGGTAAGAAGAATAGAGATACGATCGTACCAAGAGCCATTAAAATAGAAATAGTAATAAAGACCCACTCTACGCCAGCTGTTGCTTTCATAATACCGCTGAAAGCAGGTCCTACGATTGCGGCTGTTCCAACAGCCGCACCAGATAGAGCCATTGCTTTTCCTTGTCTTTTTGCATTTGTTTGTTTTGATAAAAATGTAAAGGCGGCAGGAATTAAAAAGCCATCACTAAATCCATGCATAAAGCGCACAACTAATAGTTGTTCACCACTTTGAACAACGGTGTATAACAAGACTATGAAACTCGTAATTCCCATGCTTATATAAAGGATTTTTTTTGCACCAAATTTATCGACAGCGGCTCCAGCAATAATATTACCGATCATATTAGCGAATGAGTACATACCGACAACTAGCCCGATAATAAGAGGAGTTCCTCCAAGGCTTTGAGCGAAAGTACTCATAATAGGTAATTGTGAAAATGTATCTAAAAATGCCACGATAACGATAAAGTAAATAAAATATTTCAAGCGATATTCACCTCTCCTATGCTATTATGGCACAATGCTAATTTCACCTGCAATGAAATTGAATTAACAGATGTGGAAAAAAGTACAAAGTGACAAAATATTGAACGTTATTTGTAAAAAATTAGTGGGAACGTGATTGTTTTTTTGAAATATATGGATAGAAGTATTATAATAGAATTGTAAACTTCACCAGGTTAAGTATATACATAGAGAGGGATGTATAAAATGAAAGCACTACTTTGGCATAATCAACGTGATGTACGAGTAGAAGAAGTACCAGAACCAACAGTAAAACCAGGAACAGTGAAAATCAAAGTTAAATGGTGTGGTATTTGTGGGACAGACTTGCATGAATATTTAGCAGGGCCTATTTTTATTCCAACAGAAGAACATCCATTAACACATGTGAAAGCACCTGTTATTTTAGGTCATGAGTTTAGTGGTGAGGTAATAGAGATTGGTGAAGGAGTTACATCTCATAAAGTGGGAGACCGCGTTGTTGTAGAGCCAATTTATTCTTGTGGTAAATGTGAAGCTTGTAAACATGGACATTACAATGTTTGTGAACAACTTGTTTTCCACGGTCTTGGCGGAGAAGGCGGCGGTTTCTCTGAATATACAGTAGTACCAGAAGATATGGTTCATCACATTCCAGATGAAATGACGTATGAACAAGGTGCGCTTGTAGAACCAGCAGCAGTAGCAGTTCATGCAGTACGTCAAAGTAAATTAAAAGAAGGGGAAGCTGTAGCTGTATTTGGTTGCGGTCCAATTGGACTTCTTGTTATCCAAGCAGCTAAAGCAGCAGGAGCAACTCCTGTTATTGCAGTTGAACTTTCTAAAGAACGTCAAGAGTTAGCGAAATTAGCAGGTGCGGATTATGTATTAAATCCAGCAACTCAAGATGTGTTAGCTGAAATTCGTAACTTAACAAATGGTTTAGGTGTAAATGTTAGCTTTGAAGTAACAGGTGTTGAAGTTGTACTACGCCAAGCGATTGAAAGTACAAGCTTCGAAGGACAAACTGTAATTGTTAGTGTATGGGAAAAAGACGCAACAATTACTCCAAATAACTTAGTATTAAAAGAAAAAGAAGTTATTGGTATTTTAGGATACCGTCACATCTTCCCAGCTGTTATTAAATTGATTAGCTCTGGTCAAATTCAAGCAGAGAAATTAATTACGAAAAAAATTACAGTGGATCAAGTTGTTGAAGAAGGATTTGAAGCACTTGTAAAAGATAAAACACAAGTGAAAATTCTTGTTTCACCTAAATAAGATAGAATCGAAAAGAGTAGCCCTTTTCTAGAAATAGAAGAGGGCTACTTTTTTTCTGTACAGAAAGGTGATAGACTTTCCTGTAACTAAAGGTATTTTGTTTGGAAGGGGAAGTCTAATGCTTTCATTTATGTTGACATTGAAACGGATGCTAAAAGCTTGTTTGCGAGCATGGAAAGATAAAGAATTTCAAGTGTTATTCGTATTAACAATTTTGACATTAATATCTGGTACAATCTTTTATAGTACAGTGGAGGGGTTACGTCCTCTGGATGCTTTATATTTTAGCGTTATGACGCTGACTACTGTCGGTGATGGACAATTTAGTCCCAAAACTGACTTCGGAAAGATATTTACGATATTATACATATTTATAGGGATCGGATTAGTGTTTGGATTTATACATAAGTTGGCAGTTAATGTACAATTGCCAAGTATATTATCGAATAGAAAAAAAGAGTAAAGCATGTGTATGCTTTACTCTTTTTTTACATTAGTTTAGACAAGCCTTAATAATAGTTTATTAAAATGAAAGTGTATTCATTCATTATATTCACTGTGTATAAAGTTATAATGATATGAACATTTGCATATTTTAATTTAGTGATAGAAATTTCGTGAAAGGTGGGATATTCTAGTCATAGGTTAACCGGACGACATCATAGGATCCTAACAAAATGTTTACAATAATTCAATTATAAAATGGAGGATTTTATATGAAAAAGAAAGTACTTGCTTTAGCGGCAGCTATTACATTAGTTGCTCCATTACAAAGTGTTGCATTTGCTCATGAAAATGATGGGGGACAGAGATTTGGAGTTATTCCGCGCTGGTCTGCTGAAGATAAACATAAAGAAGGCGTGAATTCTCATTTATGGATTGTAAACCGTGCAATTGATATTATGTCTCGTAATACAACACTTGTAAAACAAGATCGAGTTGCACTATTAAATGAATGGCGTACTGAGTTAGAGAACGGTATTTATGCTGCTGACTATGAAAATCCTTATTATGATAATAGCACATTTGCTTCACATTTCTATGACCCTGACAATGGGAAAACTTATATTCCGTATGCAAAGCAGGCAAAGGAAACTGGAGCTAAATATTTTAAATTAGCTGGTGAGTCTTACAAAAATAAAGATATGAAACAAGCATTCTTCTATTTAGGATTATCTCTTCATTATTTAGGGGATGTAAACCAACCGATGCATGCGGCAAACTTTACGAACCTTTCGTATCCACAAGGATTCCATTCTAAATATGAAAACTTTGTAGATACGATAAAAGATAATTATAAAGTAACGGATGGAAATGGATATTGGAACTGGAAAGGTACAAATCCAGAAGATTGGATTCATGGAGCGGCAGTAGTTGCGAAACAAGATTACGCTGGCATTGTAAATGATAATACGAAAGATTGGTTCGTAAGAGCAGCTGTATCACAAGAATATGCAGATAAATGGCGCGCTGAAGTTACACCAATGACAGGTAAGCGTTTAATGGATGCACAACGTGTTACTGCTGGATACATTCAGCTTTGGTTTGATACGTACGGAAATCGTTAAGTATTTGAAAAAGGTCAAATCTCAGAATAGAGTATTTGGCCTTTTTATGACTATACAATACATGGAGGTATGAAACGTGAAAGGTAAATTGCTAAAAGGTGTACTTAGCTTAGGGGTTGGTTTAGGAGCTTTATATAGCGGAACTTCAGCTCAAGCAGAAGCATCTACAAATCAAAATGATACATTAAAAGTGATGACGCATAATGTATATATGCTATCAACAAACTTATATCCAAACTGGGGACAAACTGAGCGTGCTGATTTAATCGGGGCGGCAGATTATATAAAGAATCAAGATGTTGTTATATTAAATGAAGTGTTTGATAATAGTGCCTCAGATCGTTTATTAGGCAATTTGAAGAAAGAATATCCAAATCAAACAGCAGTATTAGGTCGTAGTAGTGGAAGCGAATGGGATAAAACGTTAGGGAACTATTCATCTTCAACTCCTGAAGATGGTGGCGTTGCGATTGTGAGCAAATGGCCAATCGCTGAAAAGATTCAATATGTATTTGCAAAAGGATGCGGGCCAGATAATTTATCGAATAAAGGATTTGTATACACGAAAATTAAGAAAAATGATCGTTTCGTTCACGTGATTGGGACGCATTTGCAGGCTGAAGATAGTATGTGCGGAAAAACTTCACCAGCATCTGTACGTACGAACCAATTAAAAGAAATTCAAGATTTTATTAAAAATAAAAATATACCAAATAATGAGTATGTGTTAATTGGTGGTGATATGAACGTAAATAAGATAAATGCAGAGAACAATAATGATTCAGAGTATGCATCTATGTTTAAAACATTGAACGCTTCTGTACCATCTTATACTGGACATACAGCGACTTGGGATGCAACGACAAACAGTATTGCAAAATATAATTTCCCTGATAGTCCTGCCGAATATTTAGATTATATTATTGCAAGCAAAGACCATGCGAACCCATCGTATATAGAGAATAAGGTGTTACAGCCGAAATCTCCACAATGGACTGTTACATCGTGGTTCCAAAAATATACGTATAATGATTACTCTGATCATTGCGAATTGCATAATATCAACCTTTTAAAGGGCGTAGGTCACGAATTGGTAACGAAAATGATAAATCTTGTTCCATAAACGCAACTACTTCCGCTTGTTTTGACGGATATAAATGACTATATGTATTTAACGTTGTTGACACATCCGAATGTCCTAGTCTCTGGGCTACCACAAGTGGACTAACACCTCTATTTATTAAATAAGATGCATGGGAATGTCTAAATTCATGAAGTAGAATTTTAGGTATTTCAGAAGAAGCAACATATTTGGCAAAACGTTTATGAAGGGTGGCTGTCGCTATACTTGTGTAAAATTCACCAAATACAATATAATCATTTTTTATCGGTGCCCCTAATGTAGCATGTTCTTTTAATGTTTTCAATAAGTCTATGACAAGAGATGGTAGCATAATAATACGATTTGAGGCTTTGGTTTTTGGTTTTGTAATTTGTCTGTTATAGTTGGTTTTATTAATATTAATCGATTTTTCTTCAAAATTAATATCTGCCCATGTTAATGCTAGCAATTCGCCAGTTCTTGCACCGCTATAATAAAGAGTCGTAAAAAAGGCTTGATATAGTAAATCATCTACTACATGAATGAATTGTTTAAACTCATCAAATTCCCAAAAGTTTAATCGTTTATTCGATTCTTTTTCAAAGTTGCCAGCAATTCTCGCAGGATTACTTGTGAGACCATAAAATTTTATTGCGAAATTAAAAATTGAGGACAGTACGGTATGAATCTTTTTCAAATAAACAGCTGAATACTTATGAATAATTTCGTTTTGGTAGATCATGATATGCTTAGCAGTTATATTGTTGATTTTTGATTTTCCGAACTTTTCTAGTAAATGATTTTCAAGGATGGCTTTAATGGTGTTAATTGAAGATTGTTTTCTCCTTTGGCAATACCAATCAAAATAACTATCCGCGACTTGAGCGAATGTAAAATTTGAATTTGTTTCTTTTTCAATTAACATTTTTGCTTCAGCTTCACGTGCTTCTTTTTTCGTTTTAAACCCACGACGTTTTACTTGTTTTTGGGTACCATCAAACTGACGGACTCTGACCACAAAAAAATATGTTCCTCGTTCTTTATCTTTGTAGACCACCATAAGAACCCCTCCTGTATATATAAAGATTGATAATTAAATTTATTGGGTAGATTATAACTTGTTTGTTACCAAAAGAAAAGACTCTCAAAATAAATTGAGAGCCTTTCTTTGACTTTAACCACTTTAATTTTAATAACATATTACCTACATGAAAATAAAATTGCCGTTTAAAACAGTATAACATATTTAGATTTGAAATTACTCAAGAAATAAACACTCCCACTACTATTAGTAGAAAACCAGTCATGATGATACAAGTAAGGGTAAAATCATATTACCATAATAATATCGTGATACATATTGAGAAAGTTTGAAAATTGTTTCTTATGATATTCTAATATAATTCAGAATTGGTTGGGTGCACTACTTAAAAATTGGCGGGTTTCTACGTTAATTTGAGTGGAATATAATGAATAATGAACCAATATTCATTACGAATATAAAATATGTGAAAATGCATTCAAATATTTTCAAGTTTTTTCTTTAATGCTATATTGAGAAATAAGTTTTAGAGTGGAATAGAATGCGAGTCCGTGCTAAAATTGGCTCTGTATACAGTATATGGGTTTCTGTCAAGTTAATAGACAGAATAATCGTAAAAAACAAAAAATAAAAAACAGAAAACATAAAAACTCGCAGAGCGTGTGTAAGGGGTGCTTCTGCCAAAACCTCTCACACCGTTCATCCTAAAGCTATCTTAGGAAAAACACTTGCATCATACGAGTTCCTCTTTAGTTTAACAGACATTCATCATTCGTAGTGCGGTTTAGAGGTTGAGAAAATGGGATGGTGAATTTTTATGTTTTAGAGAGGGGGAAATGTTTTTATGAGCTTTAATCAAAAAATATGTGATTTGATTGAAGATAGAGAGGATTTAAATTTAACAATTGTGGCCGAAAAAATGGATGTTCCTCTGCACTATATGTCAAAATTTAAAAATCAGGGAACAATTAGTTTTTGCAATTTACTTAAACTATCGCATGTTATGTCATTAAGTACAGTTGAATCAAAAGATTTGATGTATAACTGGTGTCTAGAATTAAATTCTACAGAATTAATTAAGCAGAGCTTCGAATATGCAGCTATTATTAGAGATACTGAATTATTAAACGAACTTATTAATAAGCATTTAAGTGAAGAAACATCTATACGAGAATATGTAGGCGTATATAAAATTTTGTATGATTACATGAAAGATACATTGCCAGGGAATGATATCGAGGTAGAACTGGAGAAATACGGAAAAATTCAAGATCCAGTTTTACGTGTTTTATCGGAAATTATGAAATGTTACAATTATTATTTTGATAAAAATTTTGAACGTATGTTTACAATTGGAAATGAAATTGAAAATTCTATTTTAGCTGTGAGTGAAAGCCGAAAATTATTTATAAGGAATTGTTATATTCACAGAATTGCAGAGCTATTTTGTACAGTTTGTTTGCAACTTAATGATTTAGAAGCTACTAGGCATTATGCGTATATTATAATTAACGCAAACATCTGTAATAAAACTGTTGCTGATGCATATTACCGACTAGGTATGTCTTATTTAATAGAGGATAAAGGACTTTGTTTACAGTATCTTGAACAAAGTCATGAAGTTTCTAAAAAATCGGGGATATTTGAATTAGAACAAGAGACAAGACATAATCTCTTATTGGCAAAAATATATTATGAAGATAGAGTATTAAATTTTGAAGAGATTGATCAAATAAAGAAGGCTTTTTATCAGAAAGACGATGATGATTTTGTGATCTTCTTTAGAGCTATTGCAAGTAAGGATTATGGAATTATGCATGAAGTTCTTGAACATTTTTTTGCACAATCTAATTATTTTTTTGCTGGTTTAATTGCAAGAAAGTTATATAATGAGGGTGATAGTCATCCAACATTAAAATGGATTATGGGGTACAAAAAAGAGAAAAGAGGGATTAATTTTGAAGAAAATTGTATTAGTAATTTGTGCAATGACATTCATAATACCAATAACAGACAAGGTACTCGAAACAAAGAGTTATCAAATTAATAAAATACAAAAGATGGAACAGGGGACAAAACCTGGGGGCTGAAATAAAAAAAGACAACCAAAAGTTGTCTTTTTTTTATTGTATTTGATTTTATTTGGGGTAATTAGTAGCTAAAAATTTATTTTTAAAAGTTTTGCGAGTAAGATATTTAATAAATTTCAAGATGATAGAATGTAAGTGAGAGATGAGAATGAAAAAACATAGGGGGAATAGAAATGACGAGAGAAGAGATTGTAGAACTATTTTTGAGCACAATAGATGAAACTAAACCGGAATTAATTGAAGAGTACATAGAAGAAAGTTTTAGAATTTAAAAGATAGCCCGTCTCCAAGATGAGGGGCTATTTTTTTTCGTTATTATGATAATCTTCTAATGTTTTGGTTATTGCCAACATCTGTTGAAGTACAATTTCCTGTTTTTCCTCAGGGAGCGTATCTAATCGTTCCATAATTTCCTTGAATTTTGTGTGTTTCTTTATATCTAATTCGTTACCACGTCCTAGTAGGAAATCAGTTGTTACTTCTAATGTATCAGATAATTTTGCAATAGTATCTGGTGAAGGAAAACGTTCTTCGGATTCATAATAACCAATTACACGAGACGAAGCCCCTACCTTTTTCCCTAGGATTTCTTGCGTCCAGTTACGTTGTTTTCTGAGTTTTTTTATTCTAGCCCCTATACCCATCAATTTAATCACCTCATAAAGTTATTCATTTGAACAACTTGTTCTCTTTGGGATTAATCATAGCACATTATGTTCGAAAAGTCATTGACAATGTATAAATTGTTCGATATGATTGTAATCGAACAAAACGTTCTTGTGGGAGGTAGACATGAAACAATCAATAATTTATCATAAAATCGCAAAACATTGTGGGGTTACTGAAAGATATATAAGAATGCTGGACAAAAAAGAGCGCAGCCCATCCATGGAAGTTGCTAAAAAAATAGCTGACTTTTTAGATGAATCAATAGAGGAGATTTTTTTTAACTCCGATACGAACGAAACGTTCGTTTTTGAACGATTTTATCCAAAGCTAATTGAAGGGAATACTTCAATCAGGAGTTGATGTAAATATAAAATATACAGGGAGTGATATGTATGTACAAAAACTTATTTATTGCTCGAAAAGAGCAACGTATGACCCAAGAAGCAATTGCAAATTTAATCCATATTTCACCGAGAACATATTTTGCTAAGGAACACGGTAAAAGTGATTTCACCCTAAAAGAAGCTCAAAAACTAGCAAAATACTTCAAAACAACAGTGGACGAGCTGTTTGAAAAATAATGAAAGGATGGTAAAAGAAAATGACACCTGAAAAGTTGTTCGAAGAGAAAGAGTATTTAGTAATCGCAGCGATCAAACAAAGATTTGGAAGTATAGCAAGAGCAAGACAAATTGCAGAAATGAACAATATGGAGTTGGACGATTTAATTCAAGTAGGTCGTATGCATTTATGGCGGTGTTGTATGAAATGTGATGCAGAGAGAATAGATACATTCCATGCATACGTGATGAAAGGTATGAAATGGGCCATGAGTGATGAGCTACATATGAAAGGAATGCCTTTTAAGGTAAGTAGAAAAGTGAGCCATGAGGAAAGGAATCAAATCAATATTCATTCAATTGATTGGCATCGAGATGAGGAATCAGTAAATGAATATTATGCAGTTTCTCCTATCGATGTGGAAGAAGAAGCGTTGTTATCAGTTGAATTTGAAGAAGTAACGAGTGTGCTGGAGAAAAAGGAAAAATTAATCATTCAGCACGTGGGTGAGGGATATACCACAAGAGAAATTGCAAGGAAATTAGAGATGGGGAAATCCACAGTGAATAGAAAGAAAAATGAAGCGTTTTTAAAAATTAATCCTGATTATAAACCGTTAAACTTAAGAATATTTTTCTTGGGCACAAGAAGAAACAGGAGAAACCGCCAGTTGGGGCTGACGGTCTAATAAAAACACATGTTGAGGTCATTATAGCATGAAATGAGCTCATGTAAAGGAGGGCAAACATGAAAAACGGTAAAAGGCCAACTAAACGAGAGAAGATACATATTAATGCATATAATTTAAATTCTGATAACTGGTTGATCTATAAGAAGGCAGATGGGCAACTACATTTAGTGCATCGTCATACGAACTCAACACGAGTCATTCCAAGTGCATAGGGATAAAATTCTCACTCGTCAATTTTGGAGTGGCAATTATTCATACAAGGAGAGAAATAATCATGACTAAATCAGTTCTAACAAAGGATCTTGAAAAGAAACAAATACTCGATAAATTCTTAAAGCATTGCGAACAACAACAAGTTAAAGCGCTACAAAAGAATGACCCATATCTATTTTGTATCTGGATTAAAGAAGCCCGATTAGCCCGAAGGGAATTGGCAGCACTCTACCGCGCGAAAGAAAAGTGTGATGAGGAACGAGCGCATATTCATGGGATTGTTCACCGCTTGAAAAGTATCGGTGTGAATGCAGATGTTGTGGAGAGGGTGCACTATATTACATTGGCAAACTAATGAGGAAAGGGATAGGTGGTAATGTCTACATTTCATGAGCATAAAAGCCTGAAAATTCGTAAGGATCAAATATGCTTAGGGTGTTTGAAAAACATACCTAGTGACTCTGATGTGGTTAACAATACAGGGAAATCTGAATATGAGTTTTATGATTACTATCTCCATACGGAATGCCATGAGTTTTTAAAACAACATAGTGAATACCTAGAGGAAGGTGTTTGGGATGGGTGTGTGAATGAGATTAAATTGGAAATGGAAAAGGAGAATGAAAATGAAGAATAATCAAGAGAATCAAGTAACAGCCTAGCCATAATCAGTGTGTGGAAAACAAAATGAAAAGGTGGATGAGTGAGATGAATAACATGAAAGAGGCACTAAGGGAATTGAACAAACGTGTAGAATCGCTTGAACAAAGGTTAACAGCGGAAGCATCTGTACCCGAGGCTATCGAAGAAGATGGTCCACAAGAAAACCCCTCTTTGTTAAAAAATATGCTAGAAGAGGGAAAAAGTATTTTGATGCAGGTTCATGAGAATGAGAAATTTTCCTTAAACGTCAATGAGACGAGAGGAATTAATGCAACGGGGCCTGCAGAAATTATCATACAACATCCTGGTTCAAAAGAAACAGTCGCTCATTTAGAAGAGGCTGTAGAGAAAACGATTTTAGGGTTAACAGAATGGATTCAGTTTGTATGTAGAGGTTCCTCTACGGATGATTTAAAAAGACTTTCAGATATTGTTATGGCAACGTCGGAATTGTATAAAGCTTTTAAGAGTTAATTCTTTAGCAATTTGCATTTCATCATTCATAGGGAAGCACCTCCTTCTGTCTATTACATTCGACAAAAAGGAGAAAAATCCTACATGTGTTGGAAGAGGTGATTTGTATGTTAGAAAACCCAAAAATTATAGGTAACCAACACGATTCCACCAAACAAGATTTCGAACATTACTGTAGCGATTGTGACGGTGAGTTGTATTTCGGTATGACGTATTACGTGTTTGAAGGTAGCCTTATTTGCGAAGATTGTCATGGGAAGTTTTTAGAGCGACACGGCACACGTTTTGTCGCAGGGGAATAAAAAAGAACTCACGGCAATGAGTTCCTTAGAAAAAATAAATTCGAAGCCAGTATAACACAGAGAGCGAGTGAAAGAAATATGCAAGCGAAAGTATTGGCAAATACATTACATATGAATCGTAAGGCTTGGTTAGAAGCACGTAAGCAAGGACTAGGTGGTTCAGATGTGGCAGCCATTGCTGGCTTAAGTAAATGGAAGTCGCAAGTACAAGTGTTTCTTGAGAAAACACAAGCTATCGAACAAGAAGATATACAGAGTGAAGCCGCTTATTTTGGGAATGTATTAGAAGAAGTAGTTGCCCAGGAATTTGCCAAACGTACAGGTTTAAAGGTACAGCGTCGAAATGCCATTCTACAGCACCCAGAGTATCCTTGGATGCTTGCAAACGTGGATAGGCTCATCGTAGGAGAAAAAATTGGATTAGAATGCAAAACAGCGTCTGAATATTTGAAAAAGGATTGGGAAGGCGAAGAGATACCTGTTGCTTACCTTCTCCAGTGTCAGCATTATATGGCTGTGACAGGCTATGAAGCATGGTGGATTGCCGTATTAATTGGTGGCAACAAATTCGTGTACAAAAAGATCGAACGGGATGAGGATATAATCCAGTATCTTATCAATATGGAACGGGACTTTTGGCTGAATCACGTCGAAAAGGATGAACCGCCTATGTTTGACGGTTCAGAGGCATCTACACAATTACTGAAGCAAATGCATCCGGAATCTATAGAAGATAGCTCTATCAGCTTAGGAAAGCAAGAAGAGCTACTTATTGAAGCGAGGGACCAAGTAGATAGAGAAATGAAGGCACTACAAGAACAAAAGGCAGAGTATGAGAACAAGCTGAAAGCGAAATTAGGTTCTCATGAGAAAGGGACAACAGAGAATTACACCGTTCATTGGAAGTCCTATACGAGTAATCGTTTTGATAGCAAACGATTCAAAACAGACCATCCTGATTTATACAAGGAATATGTAAATGAAACTATATCAAGAAAATTTTTAGTGAAATAAAAAACAGGGAGTGGATTACACATGGCTACAAATGAAAAGTTGAAAAACCAGTTAACAAATCGAAAAGAAAGTACTCCAGTTACACCGGAGCAAACTGTAGAAGCATACATGAAGAAAATGGCGCCAAGAATGGCGGAAGTATTACCAAAGCATATGGATATGAACCGTATGAGTCGCATTGCCTTAACAACAATTCGAACGAATCCAAAGCTTCTCGAATGTGCAGTTCCTTCTCTTATGGGGGCTGTGATGCAAGCCGTACAGCTAGGATTGGAACCAGGATTACTAGGACACTGTTACATCTTACCGTATAAGCGTGAAGCGACATTTATCATCGGGTATAAGGGGATGATTGACCTCGCAAGACGGTCTGGTCATATTCAAAGTATTTATGCCCATGCTGTACATGAAAATGACGAATTCGAATATGAGTTGGGGTTACATCCAAAATTGGAGCATAAGCCATCACATGGGGATCGTGGCGCATTTATTGGAGCGTATGCAGTTGCTCATTTTAAAGACGGTGGGTATCAAATGGAGTTTATGCCGAAAAGTGAAATTGAGAAACGCCGAAAACGTTCTGCAGCCGCTAATTCTAGCTATAGCCCTTGGAGTAGCGACTATGAAGAAATGGCGAAGAAAACCGTGGTTCGTTACATGTTTAAATACTTACCGATTAGTATTGAAGTTCAGACACAAGCCCAGCAAGATGAAGTGGTGCGAAAAGATATTACAGAAGAGCCAGAGTTTATTGAAGTGGATCCAATTGAAGGAGAACAGGTAATAACAGAAGATGCTGGACAACAAGAATTCCCGATTGAAGGATGAGCAAATCAAAGGTGCTCCTCTCCCATAAATTATGGGAGAGAGCGCAATCCAAAGAAGAACTAAAGCATTCTATTGCAAGATATATACAGGCTGGGTATCCAAACTATCGAATTGAAAAAGTGGTCAAGGAAAAGGGGAGTTACCTAGCAATTTGCAGGAGGGGGAATAGACATGAGTAAGTTGTTGTTAGAGGATGAGCCATTAGTTGTTTTACCGAAACTTGCTACAGTAATTGGATTAAATGAAGCCATTATTCTTCAGCAACTGCATTATTGGTTAGAAAAAAGTAACAACGTAAAAGATGGTTTTGGATGGATATACAACACATATGAAGAATGGAAAAGCCAATTTCCATTTTGGTCAGAAAGTACAATCAAGCGAACATTGAAGAAGTTACAGGAACGAAAAATTATTATTGTAGGAAACTATAATAAAATGAAAGTAGATCATACAAAATGGTATCGGATTGATTATGAGGTACTAGACAACATCGAACAGGAGGCTGCAAGTCAAATTGACCTGACGTCAGGTCAATTTGCCCCGACGAAGAGGTCAAATTGCCCCGACGAACAGGTCAAAGTGACCAGACCAATACCAGAGACTACTACAGAGATTACTACAGAGAATGTAAGTAGTAATAGTAGCGCCTTCGCTTTTTACGAGAACAATTTCGGTGTTTTAAATTCATTCATGGCAGATAGCATAGGCCATTGGATTCGAGACACGAGTGAAGAACTTGTGATTGCGGCAATGGAACGAGCTCTGAAAAGACAAGCGAAATGGAACTATGCGGAGGGAATTTTAAAACAGTGGACCAACAGTAACATTCGTACGCTATCGGATGTGAAAGCATCTGAGGAAGCATTTAAACGACAGAAACAGTCTAAAAAGAGAGCAGGAAAAGGTGGTATATCGAATGGGAGAGCTGAAGCAAGTAAAACATTCTTCGAAAAATATGATTTCTCAAAACGCTAGAAGAAAAGCTGCAGATCAATTTGAACTGTCACCGAATCGATGTAAAAATACGTTTTTGGTTGGGAAAAATGCCTTCAAAGATACATGCAATAAACGTATGTTAATTGATAAAGGGACAGGAAAAGAATTTTGCCCGCAATGTCAAACTGTTGAAAAAGAGGATCAGCAGCTAGCAAAAGAAACGCAAGAATTACAAGAGAAGGCGAAAATTATCAAGTTATTTAAGGATTTTGAAGATGGGAGCTTGATTAATCAAAAGTTAAAGAAGGCAACGTTTCAAAATTATGTTCCGCCAAGTAAACAGCTTACAGAAGCAAAAGAAGCATGTGAGCAGTATGTAAGAACTTTTAACAAGAAAGTCGGGAAAAATATCATGCTTGTTGGCGATTATGGGACAGGGAAAAGTCATTTAGCGGTAGCGATGACAAAGGAATTAATGAGACGTGGTGTAAGTGCATGTTTTATCACAGAAGAAAAATTATTTACGAAGTTGAAGGCTACATACAACCGCAAAAGTGAAATGACAGAAGACGAACTACTTACCATGCTTTCTAAAATGGATTGTTTGGTTATTGACGATCTTGGTGCTGAAAAAGAACCAGATGATGAAGAAGAGTTAAAAAAGCATAAATGGGCCCAAAAGAAATTGTTTGAGATTATAGATAGCCGAATTGGAAGGCACACCATTTATACAACCAACCATGCAGTCACAGCTTTATATGGGATTTACAATGAGCGGATTTTTAGTCGCATCTTTGATGATGAAACGGAAGTGATTGAAATGAACGGTAACAATTATCGGTTAAGAAGATTTGAAAAAGAACAAGAAATTGAATTCTAAGAAGTGAAAGGAGAATTAGGTGGATGAATAAAGTGTCGGTTGAGAAGAAGTTGGCGTTTATTGATTGGGTATGGGATCAATTAGAACCTCAAGAGCATAGCGCATTTCGATTGCTTTACAGGTTAGGGCAACATGAGAAGTTTCAAGAGAGAATTCGTTTTGTAGAAAATGCGAAAAAATATTCATATGGCATAGAAATGTCGGCAACATGTTCCGTGAGAAGTGGCTTTACATTCTTTGGACCAACAGGGAAAACCAATGATTCGGGTGTAGCGTTTCATTATTTTAGTGCCCAGGACACAGAAAGCAAGATACACATTCAAATAAATTTTAAAGGCAAATACAGTCATGATTTATACATGGCGGTATTGGAAGATGATGAGCCTTCACTAGAAACGGATTTACCTGATGAAGAGTATGTGAGAGTAGAGGAAGCTATTACATACATGGAGAATCTCGGCAAGCGCCAACTCATCGATTATGCACTCGACATGAAGGATGAAGCACTATTTAAAAAGCTGGTTATGAAATAAGGGTGAGAGGAATTGAGCAAATACAACAACAAAAAAGTGAACCTCGATGGCTACGTATTTGATTCACAAGCGGAAGCAAATTATTACGAAGGCTTAAAAATACGCAGTGCAAGAGGGGAAATTCAAGGGTTTGAACGGCAGCCAGTATTTAATCTACAACCTGCATTTAAAAAACAGGACAAGAGCTTTCAAGCCATTACATACATAGCGGACTTTCTGGTGTACTTGCCAAATGGTGAGGTGGAGGTCATAGACATAAAAGGCATGATCACCGAAACTTTCAACGTGAAACGAAAGTTATTCGAGTATAAATATCCACACTTACAGCTGATTTTGCTGAAGCATGTGAAGAAATACGGTGGTTTTATCACATTGGATGAGTACAACAAGTTACAACGAGCGGAGAAGCGAGCAAAAAAACAAAATGAAGCAGAATAAAGGGAGCGGATCATAATGGCATATATCGAATTTAAACCAGTGTTAAAGAAAGTGAACTTAAAACCTGATGGGAAGAAAGAGATTGTGTTAGAAGTAACAGATTCCTCGCTACAAGGGAAATTGGATTCTCTGTCTGAAATGATTGATGCAAAAGTATTTGTTTCGCTAGAGTCTATGCAAGTCAACTTTAATGTCACGATTAATGCGAAAACAAATGAGCCGGTTACGCAGTACGAAGTCGATGAGAAAGGAATGGTACAAGAGGTAAAATCAACATTCGAGCAAATAGAAGCGGATCTAGATATGCCAGAAGAAAAGATTCAGACTCGTGAAGAAAAAGAACAAGCGGACCGTGAGATTATCGATGCTTTTATCATCAGCGGTTTAGCACCGAACTTTGAGGGTATGCCAAATAAACTTCCGGACATCGTGAAACGTCGTCTAGAGGGAGAATCGTACTTGAAATTGGCGAATGAGCTGAGCATGTCCTCGGGTCAAATTATTGAGGTAATCGATGAATACCGTAAGCGTGTAGCACCATTAGCGATAAAGTGGCATGAGTGGAAAGAGCAGCAGCCAGAACCAGCAGAGGAGACAAAAGGGGAAGAAAAACCGGAAATGGAGAATCAAGTCTCGGAAGAGTTCGAAATAGCGGATGAGGACAAGCCTTTCGATGAAGCTTGATAAGAAATCCATCCGGATTCAAATATTAGATCTACAAGATGAGAAATGCGCGGGATGTGAAAAAGTGCCAGCATACAGGAAGTCAGGGAATCGTAAGACTTCCTGGTGTGCGGATAACTGTAGGGTTGGGAAGCGAATCAAACAATTAGGCGGCAGCTTACTGGAAGGGAGAAATGAAACGATGGCAGAGCAGATGGCTGAAGAGAGAAATTGGGATGTATTATGTGAGAAGGCGGAGAAGTTACGGGAACAGAAATTATCTTGGGCAAAAATTGCAAATCGTCTTGGTGTGAGTGAAAGCACATTGTATCACAATGTTGCAAAACGACGAGAGAAAAAAGAGGGGGTTAGGAAGTGCGCTAAGAGGTCGGGAACGAAAAAGAGTGCAAAACCATTGGTCCAGGGTGCAAAAGTTATTAGGGAGGAAAATGAACATTCTGAAGAGAGAGATAATGGGATGCATCAAATGGAATTAAAAGCGGAACTTGAAAAGTTAAAAAAACAATTTCAAAATCGTGAGGAAGAATACACAATGTTGCTTGGTGAACGCAACCAATTAAGCGAAAAGAAATGGGAACTGGAAGCTGAATTACGTAAAGTACAAATCAGAATCAGCGCGGCAGAAGAAACAGCAGAAATGGAACGGAAACATCGCTTGGAATTACAAGCAAGAGCGCAAGCATTAGGGATCGCATTAAAAGCAGTATTGTAGGTGAGTAATGTGAAACTCACCAAGGAAGAACGCATACGACTCACCTATCAAATTGGAGATATTATTGAACAGAAATGTAGGCGGTGTTATTACAATCGCTCAGATGATGCGAGCTTCAGTATCAACATTTGTGCAAAATGCCCGACTGGTCAAACATTACGTCAGTTGGGTAGATATTTTGATACAGAGCCGAGAAGTCGCGGAGGGAAGACTGGAAATATGCCGGATGGATTGACACCAGCGCGTGTGAGAGAACTCAATGACCAGGGGATTCCAGATAAAGAAATTAGTATCATGTTTGAGCGAAGTCCATCCTACGTTGGGAAAGTGAAAAATAGATGGAGAAAGCAAGGGTTATGGCAAGGGCCGAATCAGGTGCCGAAGAAGTCAAGTAAGCGGAAAAGGAGAAACAGGCATGATGAAAGCGATTGAAGATGTGAGAGCGATGCCAGATGAGGAGTTTATGAGTAAGTATGAAGATTTGGTACATCACTTTATCTGGAAGAGATATAAGGGCATGTTAGAAATAGTTAAAGCGAATACAGGTTTGGAGATAGAGGACTTAGTGCAGTACGGGATGATTGGTCTCATAAAAGCGAGAAGGGATTTTAATCATGAGCTCGGTTATCAGTTCTCTACGTACGCGATACCAAAAATTCATGGAGAAGTTGGAAAGTTTATTATGAATAGTCACAAGATAAAGGTGCCAAGAGCTTTATATCAACTGAGAGGGAAAATGATGAGGCAAGGATTGATGGAGGAAGATGGAGAGACGATTTGTAAACAATTAGAAGTGGCTCTTCCAGAAGTGAAAGAGGCATTACAATATCAACCCAATACAAAATCTCTACAGGATGTAATGTATACATCGGCGGGTGGTGGTAGTGAAGAAATTCTGTTGGAAGACATGCTGGAAGATACACAAGTAATCGAAGAGACAGAGCAAGTCGAGAATCATATGGTCCTTCAATCATTTTACCAAACACTTGAGCATCCAGAATTAATCGTGTGGGATATGCATTCGAAACATAAAACGCAGCAAGAAATTGGGAATAGAGTGGGGAGATGTCAGGTTCAAGTTAGTCGAATATTAAAACGAATTCAGCAAAGAGCCGCTGAGTTTGGGAAAGAGCAGGGATTAGGGAAATGAAATATACCAATGCATGTCTCTTGATAATGTTAACAAAATAGTTATAGCAGAAAAAATAAAAGAACCCGCTGTTTATAAACGGATTCTTGGTAACAGGAGCACCAGGAACACTAGGAGCTGGTCCGAAGCAACCTGAGTATTCACTTGGATGATAGTACTATATTCGAAGGAGATATAAAGGTGAATGGGAATGAAATAAAATATTTATTCTTACAGAAGTGAGGTAGATGTAATGGAGCCATTTTTATGGATAGCCATCTTTATTTTGCTTGGCCACATTGTTTTTACAAAGTTGGATGTAAAACAGCTAGAAGAACGTTTAGATACTTATAAGGAAACGCTGGATATACAAAATGAAAAGATTGATGACTTATGGAAATATATTAATAAATGTTAACCAAAAATCTATTTTAGCATGAAAATTTAAAAGGACCCACTGGGGATGGGCCCTTTTAAGGAAGCTAAGTATATGGATACTACCTATATATTACCAAAAAAAGAGTCTTTGTTCTATATGCTGGTGTTGAGAAAGTTTTTCATGATAATTTCATTTTGCAGAGAAATGAGGATGAAACGTGGGAAAAGTTGAATTTAATCAAGATAGTTTTGGACAACAGTTAATTATTACAGGTTTAGCAAGATTAGTTGAGGCGGAAGGTTTAACACCGCATGAAGCGTTTGATGTTTTAAGGCTCATTCAAACCAATACATTTCATGCGTTAGCTGATTTACACAAGGAATACAAAAACAACAAATAATAACGTCACTTTTGTAGAAAAGGGGAAATGAAAAATGACAAAAATGCAAACATTCGCACATAATATGTTCGGAAATTTAGAGGTTTTTATCAAGGATGGAAAAGAGTACTTTCCGGCGACAGATGTTGCAAAAGTATTAGGATACACTAATCCGCACAAAGCAATTAGGGATCACTGTAAACAAGAAGGGGTGAACGAAACGTTAGTCCCTACTAATAGTGGCAAACAAATGAAAAAATTCATTAACGAACCCAATTTATATCGTCTAATCGCTAAATCCAAACTCCCACAAGCGGAACAATTTGAAAAATGGGTATTTGAAGAAGTGCTCCCAAGTATTCGAAAACATGGTGCATACATGACACCGCATACGATTAACGCCTTACTACAAGACCCAGATTTACTGATTGGTCTCGCGTCCCAACTGAAACAAGAACAACAGGCAAGGCAAGTGGCAGAACAAAAGAACCTTATGTTGACACAGCAAGTCGCAGAGCATGCATCTAAGATTACATACCTCGATCAAATTCTTCAGTCAAAAGATACCGTAACAGTATCACAAATTGCAGCCGATTATGGTTTATCTGCAGTTCGATTAAATAAAATTTTAAAGGACGAAAAAATACAGTACAAAGTAAACAACCAATGGCTGCTGTATGCCAAACATCAAAACAAAGGGTATACGAAATCGCAAACAATTGATGTGACACATTCGGATGGTAGCAAATCCGTAAAGATGAATACACGCTGGACGCAAAAAGGCAGATTATTTATCCATGATATGTTAACGAAACAAGGTATTATCCCGGAAATGGATAGGGAAGCAGTTTAAAGCTGGAGTTAGAAAAAACGACCTCATAAAGCAGGGTGAATTCGCGTTTAAATTATTTTAGAATGCCATAGGTATCGGGTGAGTAATAACGTGTTGAAAAGTAGAATAGGACGCTTAAATTAGAAGTAGGAATTTTTTTAAAAAAAGAGGAACCCTTTTGTAAGGGTTCCTAAGGTAGCTGACAAGCTAACAAGAAAAGAAATAATAATGTATATGTAGTATAACGTATTAACGCAAATGTATGCAAAATAAAAACAGCTAATTTTACTTAGCTGTTTTATGGGGAAATTTTCTCATGCTTGCTCACACTTGTAATGGTGTAGAAACAAATCCTATAGATGGCGTATTTATAGTATGAATTAACTTTTTCTTTTTATACGTAAAAAAATAAAACGAGCACTTGTGCCAGAGTGCTCGTTCTTGAAACCTTAAATCATTATTGTTATGTGTGAGTCATGAACAAGTAATGATTGGAAAAGTAAGGATTCAAGATAATATATGTACATGAAGTGAAATGGTGACAACAACAAAAGCGGTTAGTCTTCTAACCGCTTTTTTGCCTGAAAAGAAAGCAAGTAAAATGAGGATTACAGTGTAAAGAGAAAAGCTGATGTCAACAGCTTACAAATAGTATGAACAAAGAAAACTATTTTATGCAGGAGGGATACGATGAATCAATTATCTCTTTTTACATATGTCAACGAGAAAGAAATACGCCCTTTTGTGATAGAAGAACTGAAAAAGTATAAGGTATTACGTGTACGGTTTCAAAATCAGCGAGAACGGATGGAATTAGGAGCAGATCTTTTGTTTCCAGAGTTGAGAAAGTTGAATGTTCATGAACTTAAGTACAGACAATTACAACGAGCGTTTGAGCATGCGCTAGATCAGGATGAACAACGAATATTAGAAATGAAATATATGAGTGCGACAGAGTTAAATGATGATTACATTTATACGGTACTAGGGATGAAGCGAGGTAAGTTCTACCGGAAAAGGAAGTCAGGTATTCTTAACTTTGCCACGGCATTAGAGATGATATAAGAAAAGAATGGAACTTTTGGGGTACTGTTTGAGGTACTAAATCGGGTACTTTTTTATAGGGGAATCAAGGGTACGATATTTTTACAGATACTGTTTGGAAGACAGTGTGCTGTGGGGATAGCGTATCCACCATCATGTGGAGTGATGTGAGTGGGCCCCATTATCAAAACGTTACCGAAGAACGGGCATGGGCGGTAGGAACCCGCGATAGGACGAAAAGACCAATGGAATTTATTTTATATTCATATACCAAGTTGGCTGTGATTCTGTGTAGAAGAGCGGTCAATTTGTTTTTATATTATGATTTGAGGAAAGGAAACTCCTTGTTCTTATCGAATGTAAGCTATAGGAGGATGATAAAATGAAATATTTAGAGATTTGCATGAATGGTGGATATAAACATCAGGTCCATATGCCATTAGAAACATTTGAAAGTTGGATTACAGATAAAGACGGGTTATTACTCAACAGATTACTCCTTGTTGGAGATGTTATGATAAACCCAGCTAATATATCTATGGTCAGGGTAAAAACAAATGATAATTTTGAAGTACCAGAAGTATATAAGCCTAAATAATGTATGAAAGCAAAGCATCCTTAATGGGTGCTTTTCCTATGTCACCTTTTGATACAGACAAGCATATATTAGAGCATGGGACAACCCTCCGTTGTTTCATATTCAATCTCATATTAACTCCTTTTTTAGAGCATCTACTGGCGCAGATGCTCTTTTTTTGTCTGATTGCAAACATATTTTACGCCTGAATAGGAGGTTTGGTACATATGATGTATACAGCTATTTTAAAACGCAATGTTAAGTTTTGACCAATGATGAAATGATTGCGGAAGAGGAGGAATCGTATGGTGAACGTAAAGGATTTAACTACAAAAGATTTAAGTGAGGAATTAGCGAAACGTGAAGGTGTTACAAAAATAGAAGTAAATGTATATGAAAAGATTGAATTTGGCGGAATTGTCGTGGAAGGACCAGCGATTATCTTGGTGAATAAAGATTAGTTAGTTTAGGTTCGGTGGACAACGTAGACATCTAAAAAAGAAAAGTGGTGAGGTGAGAATTTTGCATACCAAAGTTACGTTTTTTATGAAAATGAATGGGGAAAATAAAGATGCGACTGCTTATGTAAACTGTATGACAAAAGTGGAAGCTTTTTTGCTAGCTAACACGGATAGACAGGTAATTGATAAACTGTTAACGCAGGTTGATGAGGAAGAAAAAGTATTTATCAAAGCCAATTTAGCTGGATGGAAGCATCATTCTCAATGAATATAGTGTCTCACAAACTGTTGTTTATGAGACGGTTACACATAGAGCCTAATAGCAACGTTCACTGTGTGTCAAAACTATGTATTAAAAACTATTGATTTTGATACATGAAATTGATACAATGAAACCATCAAAGGTAAGGGGATGGTTTTATGATATTTGGATATGCACGTGTTTCAACGAAAAAGCAAAGTTTGGATATGCAATGGGACGAATTAAAGCAGTATGGATGTGAAGAAATAGTCACAGAAAAGGAAAGCGGAGTGAAAAAAGACAGGGTTGAGCTTCAATCCCTTCTTGGAAAGCTTCGAAAAGGTGACACATTGGTTGTCTACAAGTTAGATCGTTTAGGAAGAACGATGCATCAGCTTGTGAACTTGCTCCAAGAATTTCATGAAAAAGGGATTCACTTTGTATCGATTAAAGATGGGATTGACACCTCGACAACAATGGGCAGGTTTTTATTCCATATATTCGGTGCGATGGCTGAAATGGAGAGAGAGGTAATCAATGAACGTGTGGTAAGCGGTGTGGCTGCAGCAAAGGCAAGAGGAAGAGAAGGCGGTAGAAAGAAAGCTCATACACCACAACAGATTGAAGGTATGATGGAAATGCTGGAAGCTGGTAAAACAAAAGTGGAAGTATGTGAGATGTTTGATGTAGCAAGAGCCACTTTATACCGTTATATAAGAGAATTCGAAGCGAATAACACGCAGTTAAAGTAGCAAAATATTTGCTGCTTTTTTATTTTTAGTGAGGTGATACATATGGGGAAAGGGAAAGCACACCCTTGGCTGACAAAAGAAGGGTTACTAAAAATAGAAGGATGGGCACGTGATGGACTGGTAGAAGAACAGATTGCCCATAACATGGGTGTGAGTCGTTCTACGCTGAGCAATTGGAAGAATAGACATCCACTGATTATACAAGCGTTAGCAAAAGGAAAAGAAGTATCAGATCGTGAAGTAGAGAATGCATTATTTAAGCGAGCGACAGGTTACACGTATGAAGAAGTCACTGTGGAAAGGGAAAAGGTGGACGGTGAGTTTCAAAGCATAGAAACCAAACGAGTGAAACGACAAGTCCCACCTGATACAACAGCCATTATCTTTTGGCTCAAGAATCGAAAGCCAACTGTGTGGCGTGACCGACGTGAGATTGATCACAGTGGTGAGATGAAACAAACCGTTGTACAAAAGCCAGAACTTAGCAACCTGTCTGTGGAGGAGCTGAAACAAATTGAGTCAATCCTTACCAAACCTACCGACAGTGGAGGAGATACAAAGGGAAATAGCACGTCGTGATTACTATGAGTATGTGTGTTATGTACATGAAGGTAGATATAAGAAAGCACCGCATAGTGAGTTTGTTGGTGGTGTCATTCAGGAAGCGATTGATAAAAAGAAACAAATGAATGCAAGCGAGATTCCAACCACGAACCAATACATTGCTATCAATATGCCACCACGTCATAGTAAGTCGATGACCATTACGGAGACGTTACCATCTTATTATTTAGGAAACTTTCCAGAAGATAGAGTAATTGAAATAAGTTATAGTGACACATTTGCTCGCCGTTTTGGTAAGAAGAATAAAGAAAAGGTCAAAATGTATGGTACTGATTTATTCGATATCCAAATATCCAAAGAAAGCTCGGCACATGATGAATGGTTACTGGATAATGAAATAGGTGGCATGATCTCACGTGGTGTGTTATCAGGTATCACTGGTATGGGTGCTGACTTAATGATTATCGATGACCCGATTAAGAACCGTGAGGAAGCTGATAGTGAAACGCATCGAGGTAAGATATGGGATGAGTGGATAGATAGCTTCTCTACTCGTTTACATCCGGGTGCAATTGTCATACTGATTCTAACAAGATGGCATGAAGATGATTTACAGGGTAGGTTGCTAAGTAAGGAATATGGTGAACCATTACCTTGGCAAGTGTACAATCTTCCATTAGAAGCCGAGGAAGATGATGTAATAGGACGAGCAGTAGGCGAACCATTGTGGCCAGAACGATATGGGTTAGAGTTCATACAAGAACGGAAACGATATCCAAGTAGCTTTAACTCATTGTATCAAGGCAGACCAACCGCAGCGGAAGGGAATCTATTAAAGCGTAAATGGTGGCAATATTATGATACGCTGCCGAAGATGGTTCATACGATTATGAGTATCGATGCAACATTTAAGGATGAAGCAGACAGTGACTTTGTGTGTATTCAGGTGTGGGGGAAGAATGGGGCGGATATGTATTTGATTGATAATTTGAAAGCACGTATGAACTTCCCAACTACCCTACAAGCCATTCGCAATATGGTACGAAAATATCCGAAAGCCCATGCCAAACTAGTGGAAGATAAAGCGAATGGCCCGGCAATTATTTCGATGTTAAAGAATGAAATCGGCGGTATGATTCCGGTGAATCCACAAGGTGGTAAGGTTTCGCGTGTGAATGCAGTCTCACCATATATTGAATCAGGTAATGTGTATTTACCAAGGCAAGCACCTTGGGTGCATGATTTTGTGGAAGAGTGCGCATCCTTTCCGCAAGGAAAAAATGATGACCAGGTAGACGCAATGTCACAAGCATTAAACCGATTTATCTATTATCATGCGAATGAAAAATTCATTCCAAAAGAGCCAGTGACATTAGAAGAAAAGGTACATCGCCACATTATTAGACTATCGAGAGGGCGAAGGAAAGGAGGGCAACTACAATGACGTATGTTGTCTTTTTTGTATTATTTGCAGTCATTGTATTTCTTGGTGTGTTTGCATATGAAATGGAGCGTGTACATCAAGGGGAACGTGATGTGTGGCAACAAGAGCGTAAGGAATTGTATGATCGTATCCAAGCCTCCTCTTTTGCCGAATACAAGCAGGGTGAAGTGAAGATGGTGAAAGCACAGAAAGAAGAACAGCCTGTACCAATATACCATTTAGAATAGGAGTGGCCACGATATGGCTAGAGTGTTTCATTTAACGTTAGGTAGTATTGAAAAATTCGCGGTAGCGGATGATTATGAGGAAATGTATGAAAAGAGAGCTGAAATTGACCCGACATTTGCCTATACACCTGTAGAGATAAAAGAACTGTGTGTGGAAGGATATGAAATCAAAGCGGAAAAGAAAGTGTCGAAGTCGAAAGTAAAGAAATCTTAAAAGAGCTTGCGTATCAAAACGTATAGGCTCTTTTTCATGTAAAGGCGGTGAGAAACATTGTTTGGTCTCAATAAACCAAAGGAACAAAAGCAAGAACAGAAAAGTCCTGATGATTGGGTGTCTCTTGTGGAAGAACGTATTACCCAAGCCGAGGACTGGGAAGAAAAACGTCAAATGATGGCACAAGTAAACTATTATCGCGGTAATCAGTGGCTTGTATGGAATCCAACTAGTAAAAAGATGATCACTGCACCTCTTGAAAATGGAGAACAACGCATTACAGTGAACCAAATTAGACCGCGTATGATGGTCAAGCTCGCGAAACAAATTAAAAATCGCGTGAAATTCGATGTTGTACCTGATAGTAACGATGAAACACGCATTGAAATTGCGAAAGCAGCATCAAAATTTCTTAAATATTGGTGGGAACAAACAGGAATGGATCGTAAAACACGTGATATTTTCCTGAATAACGGTGTAAAAGGCTGGTGTGCCGCAAAAGTATATTTTGATGCGGAAGCTGGTCAAGATATTACGCCAGGGGAAGGCGAAGTTGGTTTTGAGGAAGATATGCAACGTTTATATACGGGTGAAATTCGGTGTCGTATTTGTGACCCGCTCACTGTATACATTGACCCCGCCGCTGAAATGGACGAAGAGATTCGTTGGATTGTGGAAAGAAAGCCACGTGATATTGATTACATTAAAGAGCGCTACGGAAAAGATGTCGCTGCTGATGAGAATGTAGGGTTTGCGGCTGCATTTGATGTGACACCACAAAATGGATTCAACTCGACTAGTAAAAAACGCCCCAACATGGCAATGGTGGATGAAATGTGGGTAAAACCGTGTGGTAAGCATCCAAATGGATTGAAAGTTACGATTGCAGGTGGACAATTGCTGGATATAGACGAAAATGCTGGGGACATTCCTTTCTTTATCTTTGGTGATATTCCGATACCAGGGAGCGTAAAAGCGGAAGCATTTATTAAAGATATGTTGCCGATTCAGCGTGAAATCAATATTATGCGCTCTATGTTTGCCACACATGCAAGGAAAATGGGGAATAGTATGTGGCTTGTGCCCATGGGGTCAAGTGTGGATGAAGATGAAATTACAAATGAAGAAGGTGGAATTGTTCACTATACACCGATAGAGGGTGTGAGACCGGAAAGAGTTGGTGCGCCAGATATCCCGTCCTTCTATGATCGTATCTTAAATAATCATGATGCTGATATCGACGATTTATCAGGTGCGCGTGAAATCTCACAAGGACGTTTGCCGTCTGGATTAGATACGTATAGCGGATTGTCTCTCATGGTAGAACAGGAGAATGAGAAGCTTGCCGTTTCTTCTCAAAACTATGAGCATGGGATGAAGCGTTTATTGCAACGTGTACTGTTGCTGATGAAGAAACATTATACAGAGGAACGTATGGCCCGTATTCTTGGTCCGGATAATGATATTGAATTAGTAAGCTTTACTGGGTCTGATTTAAGCGGTGGAGAGGACATTAATATTATTCAAGGTTCTTCTCTCCCTGAAATGAAATCGGCGCAACAAGACCGCATTATGACCATGTGGGATAAAGGGGCAATTGTTAAGAAAGACGGCTCACCAGATACCCAAGGATTTTTAAAATTAATGGGTATGGGAGATAGTAATGAGCTGTTTGAAATGCAGCAGCTTGATGAAAACAAAGCAAAAATGGAAAACAAGCAGTTCGAGGAAATTGCACAGAATCCAGAGTCGTTACAAGCATTGCAACAATACAGCATCCAGCAACAACAGTTTGAGGAGCAAGCCCAAGCGATGCAAGCGCAAGGTGTAGACCCCATGCAGGCTGGCATGCAACCTCCACAACTACCACTGGCGACACCGCAGGTGCGTGATTTTTATGACCATGAAGTGCATGTATATATTCATAATGCATTCCGAAAATCAAGCTTATACGATGAATTACCGCCTGAAGTGCAACAGTTAGTTGATGACCATGTACAGCAACATATGGAGGCACTCAATGCGCCAATGGAAGCGGATAGAAGGCAGCAGATGGAACAAGAACAACACATGCAAGAAGCGCAGAAAGCTATGAAAGAACAAGACTTACAGTTACAACATCGTAAATTAGATATTGAAGAAAAGAAAGTAGAAAAACAAGTGCAGAAGGGTGAGAGATAAATGGATTTAACTATTGGTGATTTTGGTTGGGCATTGCATCGGTTAAAAGAAGGAGAAAGGGTATTTCGTTCCGGATGGAATGGTAAAGGGATGTTTCTGTATCTGGTTAACGGGAACGATTTTTCTACCGCGTTTAGATATGGATATGGAGAGTATGCAGGGGAACCGCGATTTGAGGATTCAATTGCTATTAAAACCGCGCAGAATACAATATCCGTAGGTTGGAAGCCAACCAACTTGGATATGTTCGCAAATGACTGGGAGGTTGTAGAATAATGACTTTTGGCCAAGCGCTTGAAGCATTGAAACAAGGTAAGACAGTGGCTCGTAAAGGTTGGAATGATGTAGGTATGTGGGTAAGACTCGTAAAGCAGGGGGAGTTTGATATCTCTTTTGAGGTGGTAGGTGGTAACAAATGCAAAGGACTCCTCCCCTGGATTGGTATGAAAACAGTTGATGATACATTTGTTCCTTGGTTAGCATCACAAACAGATATGTTAGCAGAAGATTGGGAGGTTGTTGAATGATGAAATTCGGACAAGCAATTGAAGCAGTTAAAAAAGGGAATAAAATTGCACGTAAAGGTTGGAACGGGAAATGTATGTTTGTTTATTATGTGCCTGCTGCATCATATCCACCAGCTACAGATATTATGAAAGAAGCATTTGGCGGAGAAAATGTCCCGTATCGTGCATATCTTGCATTGAAAACAGCCCAAAACGATGTTGCTACATGGTCCCCTAGCACTTCTGATGTGTTAGCAGAGGATTGGATGGTGGTTGAATAATGAAAAATAAAATTACACAAGAAGATATTAACGCTATTTTAGATAAAACACAGTGGACGGTAGAAGAGTTTCACGGTAAATGTACAGTAGTTGTTGCTAAATTACCGAATGGTTTCATTCTGACGGAATCCAGTGCATGTGTTGACCCTACTAATTATGATGTAAACATTGGAATTGAATGTTGCAAAGACCGAATTGTTGATAAGATTTGGCATTTAGAGGGCTACAGATTGCAATGTGAATTAGCTAAGTAAGTCGCTATAAAAAGCGGCTTTTTTATATACAAAAATTCGGGCGTTGAATGTGGACTTGCGCCCACCCACAGGAGGAAAGAAATATGTTAAAACCATTTCGTTTACGTTTAGGTAATTTTCAATTCTTTAATGGTTTGGAAGGTGGCGGAGAAGCAGTAATTGAAACTGCATCTTCTGGCGTTGAAGGTGGGGAAAGCGCACCTCCACAAGGTGCAGGTGAGGTCACAAATCCACCTGAACAAATTGAGCAACCGCCAATAGAAAATAATCCAGAAGGGCAACCACCAGAAAATATTGAACAATCTCAAGCTTTTGCGAAGAGATTACAAGAACGTACACAAGCGGCTCTTATGGAAGAACGTCAGCGTTGGGAACAAGAAGTTTCTGAACGATATGGTAACTATGACAAGTATGATCGTGCGATTAACTTTTTTCAACAACAAGCAGGGTACAACGATCTTGATAGTATGATGCAAGCAATTGAACAACAAGACTTATTACAACGTGCTGAAAAGTTTGGTGTGACGCCTGAAATTCAGCAGAAATTAGAGAGTCTGGAAGCAAAGGCACAAAGAGCAGAAGAACTGGAATATCAGCGTGAACAGCACCAATTATCACAACGATTCACTCAAGCGTTAGGGCAATTCGCGCAAGAAAAAGGCGCAGATGCAGCAGCGTTAGAACAATTTATGGTGGAACAAAATGTTCCTAATTTTGAAGTGGCGTATAACGCCATGCGTGCGCAGCAGTTAGAAGAACAGCTTACTTCAGCAAAAGAAACGGCCATTCAAGAATATTTACAAAGTAAGAAAGCGCCGAAGGTGGAAGGTCCTGGTGTAACAGGACTTGTCTCGGATGAACCAACTACAGATTTTAAAGTGGCGCGTGAAAGAGCATTACAACGATTACGATCAGCAAACCAACAAATTTAAGGAGGTATCCTACTTATGGGTGCTACATTAACGACATTAGCGGATGTTTTAAAAATCGATTACTTGCCAGGGATTAAAGAACAGATTAACAATGCGAACTACATCGTTTCACAGTTAGAAAAGAAAGTGGAAAAGATTAATGGTGATGGTTCGAATTTCTTAATTCCTCACCACTTTGGACGTAACACGGGGGTTGGAGCAGTTGCTGAAAATGGTAACTTACCAACAGCGGGGCAACAAGCGTATAAGAGCTCGACAGGTACAGTACGTATGGTGGCTGGTCGTTTAGAACTTACCGTACAAACCATTGAATCATCGAAGAAAAATGAAACGTCTTATCTTCGTGCAGTAGAATCTGAGGTAAAAGGTTTAACAACGGATATGAAGAACTTCCGTGCACGTGTTACCTTCGGTAATGGTTCAGGACGTATTGCGAATTGTACCGCACAGGCAACGGCTGCGAATGCACTTGTGGTAAGTAGTGTGAAGGGATTCTTCGTTGGACAAAAAGTAGATATTGTCAATGCGACAGGTAGCGTGACAACCAGCAATCGAACTGTTACAGCAATTGATCGTGCAGCGACTACCATTACGATTGATGGTGCTGCAGTTGCAACTGCGGCAACAGATGGCATTGTGTCAGCTGGGTCTTCTAATTTAGAGCCAATGGGGTTAAATGGAATTATTGATGATAAGCTCATCTTACAAGGGTTAAATCCTTCCACATATACATGGTGGAAAGCAAATATGTTTGCCAATAATGGAACGGCTCGTCCGATTTCCGATGCGCTACTACGTTTAGTGATGGATGAAACATCTATTGTGAGTGGAAAAGAAACAGACTTTCTTATGGGTTCGCATGGTGTACGTGCAGCATACGAGGCTGTACTGACTACAAATAAACGCTACACAAATGTAATGCAGTTAGAAGGCGGCTATTCTGCATTAGAGTTTGATGGAAAACCATTCTTAGTAGACCGTTATATGCCGGCAGGTATTGTGTGGGGAGGAAATTATGACGATTTAGGATTATACCGTGTAGCGGACCTTCAGTTCATGGAAGAGGATGGTTCGATGTTCTCGCGTGTACCGAATAAAGCGGCATATGAAGCGACCGCGTATATGTTAGAAACAATGGTATGTCACGCACGTAATGCCTTCTGGCAACTGTCAGACGTGCAAGAAGCAACTGGATATACGAAATAAATTGAGAGGAGCGACTAGCTCCTCTTTTTTAAACTTCACGGAGGTATAGATCATGGGCGTGTATGAACGACGTGGATTTCAGCGAACATTTTTAAATGATATCTATCATGTGGAAGAACAGTTACAATCCTATGATCCCCACTTGTATCTTATGTGGAATCCTAAAAATGGGGAACATGTCATTATGGATGGACTATTAGATATGTCGATTATGAAAATTCCACAAATCGGATTTGAAGAATTAGATTCTCGTACGATAGACCACATTAAGAGAATCCATACAGTGAACGGATTCTCCGCTGTTCAAACTGTGGAAGATACTGAGAAAAAGAGACAAAAAGAAGAAGAAAGAAAACTGAATGATCTAGCGGAAGATTATGCGAGAGAATCAAAAGAAGCATTTTGGAACGCGCATGCATATGGCCGTGTGGATGGCGTACAAAAATATGTACAGGGTGTAAATGTGGGGGGGAATCATAGTGAATCTGCAAGAACTAATCCTGCAAGTGAACCGGGATGTTGACGACATTTTTGAAAATGGAGATATTCAACATTGGCTCAATCGTGCATTAGATGATATCACCCCGATTGCAAGGATAGAAAAGAAAGCCACTTTAACATATCCATACAAATTACCAAATGACGTACAAGATATAGAACGAGTGATGCAAACGAACAAAGTATTTCCGCGTATACCTGTAGGGGAAGAAAATCAGCAAGGGTATTGGGTGTGGGGAAATGAATTGATGTTACAAGGCGGGAGTCAACAACCTATTGAGGTCTATTATTATAAAAAGTTAAGTCATCTAAAAGGAATGGAAGATGTACCTGAAATTGATAGTCCCTATCACGATTTATTAATTTTATACGCTGTTGGACAACTACAGTTTATGGATGGAGATTATGCGGATAGGCCAGATCGTATGCAGCGATATGAACAACGTAGGCAACAATATGCCGTCTTTCGTGAGAAACGGAAAGTAAAGAGGTCAGGTGTGCGAATGAAGACCATCCACGAGTATAGTGATGCTCCTACCTTCCTTGCGGATTGAAAGGGAGTGATGAGGAGTGAAGGATACTGCTGAATTCAAAGATTTTTCAATGGGATTGAATGATACAGTGTATGCAAATGTAATTGGGGATAAAGAACTAAGTAAAATAGAAAATGCAGTGATTGGTGTGGGGGAAATTCGGAAACGAACAGGTTATAAACAAGTTGCTTATGTAGGAGATAAGATAACAGGTGCCTATACATTTCTCAAGTCGGATGGCACAAATGAGCTATTGATGATGGGTGACCGTTTGAGGAGATGGAATGGGAAGTTCTTTGTTGATATCCCAGGTCCGCCCTCTACTGGTGACAGAGCGAATTTTATCACGATGAAAGACCGAAAAGGAAACCGTGTTGTTTTAGTTGCCAATAATATTTCTCTAAAAGTGTATGCTGAAAATCAATTGTCATCTGTAACAGCATATGTACCTACGGCGGATGAACAAAGAAATCCAGGATTGAATGATATAGGTTCTTTATTTAACTGCAAATACATGGCTTTCTTTGGCGGGCGGTTATTTGTTGTGGGTCATGACATAAAGAATCGGGTTTCATTCTCCCACATCGATCCCAAACTTGGATACGCTGTATATGATTATTTTCCCGCCATTAATTTTTTTGATGTGGCAAGTAATGAAAATGATGAAATCGTAGGGCTGGTAACGTTTCGAAATAGTTTAATTATCTTCTGCCGGCATTCCATATGGGCTTTATATGGAAAAACAACATATGATTATGAATTAGTAAAGATCAATACACCAACGGGCTGTATGGCACCTGAGAGTATTCAAGTAGTTGGAAATCAAATTTTTTATTTGAGTGATACACATGTATATGGATTATTTGCGAATGACTTTAATATGGTAAGTGCACAAATTATAACCAAGCAAATAGAATCGACAATGCGTGCGATCCCACTTACAGAAAAAAATAAAGCTGTTGCAGGTTATTTTGAAGGGAAGTACTATCTATCTTTTCCAAATGGAAAAACACTTGTCTATGATGAATTGCTGGTGTGTTGGACTGTTTATTCGAATATCAAAGCGGATGTATTCGTAAACTATGATGGGAATTTTTATTTTGGAAGCAATAAAAATGCGTATGTCTTTCATCCTGAATATCATGATGATGGAAAGCCGATTCCTTTTCGCATGGAAACCAAGTATTTTGATTTTGGTTTGATGACACAAGACAAAAAGATTCATCGGATATGGTTGCATAGTAATCAACCCAACGGGTATCGGTTAGGAGTGAAATTAGATTTTGAAACCAAGCAGGTAGATGGTACAAGACCAAATGCTGCGAATGTTTCCAATTGGGATGAAGCGATTTGGGACCAGAATACATTTGATAGAATCGAAATGTATATTAATCGCCTACGGGTAAATAATCGAACGAAAAAAATAGGCATGATTATCGAGGACGTAACTCATATACGTCCTTTTGTTGTATACGGCATCGGGGTTCAGTATGAATTGAAAAGAAGAAAGGAGACGTCCTATGGTACAAATTCAAAGAAAATATAATTTTATGCCAGGTACAACCATTTCATCTGGGCAAGTAAATGAAGAATTTACGAATTTAATTAATGCTCATAATGACAATGATGGGATTTTACAAAATTTAAATGAGTATGGGTTCTATAAAAATAACATACGAGTGGGAAAGACAGAGTTTATTCAGATAAGTCGTGGGCAAACGTTGCAGAAACAAATCTTATTTACTCCTGCCTTTTCCCAAATTCCGTTTGTTACAGTGACAGCGGCGAATGGAGATATTGGAACAGGAGACATCGTGGTATATCTTTCACAAGTTACGGTAACTTCTTTTACACTTACTTTGCACAATAAGAATACAACAAGAGATACTTCACTGGCTTTTCATTATATGGCTATTTCAATGGGATGAGGTGAGTTTGTATGACGAATTATCCAGTGTTTACAACGCCAGAACGGCGTAATTTAAGTATGCAAGATGCACGCTTACAAGCGAATGACGAGCTGGGTTCTTTATATGAAAGAGCATTGCAAAACATGCAAACGAGTGTAGCGGATAGTCAAACGCAAGCAGCAGAACAAGCAGCTGCAAGAGGGATGGGAAGCTCGGGTTTATCACAAGATGCGATGAATAAAATCGCGATTGCAGGTTTATCACAAAGAGGAAATTTAGAGGCAGAGCGTACACAAAAAATTGCTTCTTTAGCTCGCCAACTGATGGAACGTGACCAAGACCTTGGTTTCCGTGAACGCCAACAGGCGTTTCAGGAATGGAGTGGAGAACAAGGAATGAAGATGGATCAAGACCGTTTTGCCTATCAACAGAAAAATGATTTACGAAACCATAATTTTGATAAAGAGCGCTTCAATTATCAACAGAAAAATGACACATTAAATCGTGATTTAGAGCGTGATAAGTTTGATTATACGAAAGACAAAGATTGGAGAGATTATCAATTTGATAACAAACGATTTGACCATCAAGTGAAAAATGATGATCGAAATTATGGTTTGGATAGGGATCGCTTTAACCATACGGTTCGAAATGATGATAGAAACTATGATTTGGATATCAATCGTTTCAACCACACCGTGAAAAATGATGATCGAAATTATGATTTAGACCAACAGCGTTTTAATTATACGATTTTTAATGATGGTAGAAACTATAGTCTTGATAAAAATAGATTTAACTATCAAATGAAAAATGATGATCGAAATTATAATTTAGACCTGAATCGTTTTAATTATGGAAAGGAAAAAGACTTGCGTGATTATAACTTAGATGTGAGCCGATTTAATCACTCCGTAAATAATGATAATCGGAATTACAATCTCGATTTGAGTCGTTTTAATTATGGGAAACAAAAAGATACACGTGATTATAACTATCAAGTAAGTCGGGACAGTGTATCGGATAACCGTTGGCAGCAAGATTATAATTACCGGGCCGGTCGCGACAGTGTATCCGACAATCGTTGGCAACAAGAATTCAATTATCGTTCTGGGAGAGATGGTGTATCTGATAGCCATTGGCAACAGGAGTATAACTTAAAAAAGCAAGCAGCCGCCTCTAGAAATAGTGGTGGAGGTGGCGGCTCGCGAGGAACGTCAAGTAGTGGAAGTTCTTCAAGCAGTTCACCAAGTGTAAGCTCAAAATCTTCATTGAATGGTTATACACGCGATCAAATTAATTGGTACAGTAACCCAAATAATGCCCCGTATGCATATGGACAAAAGAAGGAAGAAGTAAAGAAAGCACCATCTTATGTGGAGTCGCTGTTATTGAGGAAACCATGGGAGTCTTCTTCTTTGTTGAAACAGTTTGGGCCGAAAGGATTTTGGTAAGGAGTGTGAAGTATGCCTCGTAAAAAGAAAAGTGACATAGAAAGAGAACAAGCTTCTTCTATGGTGAAGGATTGGGAAAAAGACAATGGTGGTCTAGATGATAATCAGCGTGCTACGCTTCAACGCATGATTGAACTCAATTCAAATACAGCTCAGCAAGATGTTCGTCGTGTGGATTATTATAGTGGGAATCAAGATAAATATGAAAGAAGTACGCAACCCATTCAAGTTCGGAATGAAAATACAGGTAGTCTTGTAAAAAAGAAAAAAGAAATCTTCGCATTGAAAAATGGTGAGGAAGATGAACCAGTAGAGAATGTGTATCAAAATCTTGAATTTGATAAGAACAATGAGGATCATAGAAAACCACCAGAGAGAAATCCATTTTTAGATCAAATAAAAGCAGCTAACAGTATTTCACAATCCATATCCACAGACTGGATGAAACAACAAGAAGAAGCTAGTCGTACCAATCGTATGATGGGTACGATTGATCGTATCGCGAAACAGTCACCTCCTCAGGAAGGGGGTTTTTTTGGTGACTTGAAATTTGCCGCGCAAAAGTTTGGTGAAATGATTAAACCACCAGAAGGTAAAACTCGTCAGCAAGTTTGGGATGAGTACATGAAAGATGGCGGGAAAAGTGAAGCCACAAAAGAGGTAAATCGCTTTGCGAATCGTACTATGGATTCTACGTTACTCAATGCGCCAAGTGCGGCCATGAAAAAAGTACGAGGACAGGATGCGGTAGATTGGCAAGATCATCGTGAAGGTGTGGGAGAAAATGTCGCTGACTTTGTATCAACGGGGATTGGCTATGTACTTCCTGGTGCAGGCGCTGCGAACGTAGCGGGGAAACTGGGAATGGCTGCGAAGGTGGGAGAAAATACTTCTAAACTTGGCAAGATAGGGCAATTTGCCAAAGAAGGCGCAGTAACAGGTGCTCTGATTGCAGGTGCAGAAACACCAGCCAAAGCATATGTGAATCCGGAACAGACGGTAGAAGACCATTTAAAACGGATTGGCGTAGAGACCGCAGCAGGGGCAGCTATTACGCCGCTTGCCCACGGTTTGATGAATGCGGTGCAAAATTTGCGTAAGACGAAGGGGCATACTTCTAACGTATCGGATGATGTCATTCAGCAGGAAAGACATCAAAGGGAATTAACCAATCAAGCTGTGGAAGAACAAGCATTACAAAATACGCGTATCAAAAACGAACCGGAATCTTTACCGATTCAATCTGAATTAGAATCCGCAACATCGCTAGAACAAGCAATAGAAAGTGTGGCCAAACAGAAAAAGAAAGCTTCTTCAAATGGAGAACTCCCTGATGACGTACAAGCGATGCGCAATGCACCACCGGTCATTCAATCCGCTATGGCGCCAGATGGGCGGACCATTACGCAGAAAAAGTTAATGGATAGTTTCCGTGATAACGTAGGCATCACGCTTCGTACAGGGCGCATGGGAGTCGGCGACGATGCGGTTTCGGGTATTTATAAGAATAGTCCCGAAGTCATTCGTACGCGCGATTATGGGGACTTAGAAACGTTAGCGCATGAAACGGGTCATCATTTGGATAAGAAATTTGGATTGAATGACCCAAAATTTGATGACGAATTAATGAAACTTGGTTCCCACACATCCGGTCAAAATTATACGCCTGAACAAATTCGTCAAGAAGGTATGGCGGAATTTATGCGCCGATACTTATTAAATCCAGCCATGGCAGAACAAGAAGCGCCTGCATTTATGAAGCATTTTCAAAATACCATTCCGGAAGATGTACAAAAGGGATTGAAAAAAGTACAAGAAGATGCGCAAATATGGGCGAATCAAGGGGATGAAGCGCGTTTCCGCGGAAAAATTAATGTAAATGAAAAACCTAAGGGTCTTGAGCGTGTGAAGCAAGTACTGCAAAAACTACCAAAAACGAAAGAGGAGTTCTATACAGATGTAATGGATAGACTTTATCCGATTTCTAAAGCAGAGAAAGAAATACTTGGTGGAGAATTGGCGGATGCGTCTGTTTCTCCTTATAAGAAGGCAAGACTTGCAGCGGGAACGCCTAAAAAGGCGCAAATGAAGGTAGAAGAGTTCCGTAATATCTTTGGAGATTCAAAGGTTGATATGGCAGATATACGGGATTATGTGACCGCTACACATGCAAGAGACTTAGAAAAACAAGGCATTAAAACTGGGTTTACTCCGGACGAGATAGAGAAAACAATTGCGAAGTTTGATAATCCTGAAATACAAGCGGCACACCAAAAGATTAAAGCCTACAATGACTCTTTGCTAGATATGTTGGTTGAAGGGCAAATGTTATCTAAAGACGCTGTTACTGCCATGCGTGAAAAACACCCAAACTACATGCCATTCAATCGTTATTTTGATGAAGAAGGCATAGGTGAAGGTTTCGGCGGAGGAAAAGGATTTGTAGATTTAACCAATCCTGTTAAGCGTATAGAGGGTTCGAGCCGAAATGTCATTGATCCATTTGAAAGCATTGTGAAAAATACCTTTAAGTCTATGCAAGCAATAGAACGGAATAAAGTTGGCCTAGCTCTAGCAGATTTAGCGGAAAACGAAGGCGCAGGGAAATGGATTGAAAAGCTTGCAGGTGATGGGAAAGAGTCGGTAGCGAAAGAGAACATTGTAACTGTTTTTCGAAATGGAGAGAAACAGCAATATCAATTAGCACCGGAATTGTATCGTGCAGTGAAAGCAATGGACAAGGAAGTTACAAATAAATTTGTATTGGCCGCTGGGAAACCGAGTGATTGGTTACGAGCAGGTGCAACTCTAACACCTGAATTTGCATTACGGAATCCAATACGTGACCAGTTTGCATCTTATGTGGTAAGTGATACAGGTTATAATCCTTTCGACTTTGTAAAGGGACTTAAAGAAGTTGGGAAGAAAAAGTTCGGGAAAGGTTCAGAGGTGTATGATGACTGGGTAAATCAGGGCGGTGCATATGGTGGATATTTATCTGCCGATCGTGACTTGTTGAAAGAACAGTTATCAGGATTAGAAAAACAAGAATCTGGACTTCCAAAAGCGATAAAGGCTATTACAGCTCCTGTTAATCCTAAAAATTGGCTGAAAGTACTACAGAATATCTCCGAAGTATCGGAAGAAGCAACAAAAGTCGGAGCTTATAATAAAGGATTGAAAAAAGGATTAACGCCTGAGGAAGCTGCGTATCAAGCGCGCGATTTAATGGATTTCAACCGTATGGGGAATTCCATGCAATCTGCCAATCGAATATTTACGTTCTTAAATGCAAACGTACAAGGAAAAGACAAATTAATTCGTGCGATGAAGGAACATCCAGTTCGAACAAGTGCCCGTATTGCAGGTTCAACCCTACCACCAAGTGCACTAGCCATCGCAAGTTATGCAAGTGCAAATGATAAACAAAAAGAAATGATGGATAATATGCCGCAACAAGAGAAGGACACGTATTGGTCATATGCCATTCCTGGTACTGATAAAGTGGGACGGATTCCTAAGCCTTTCGATATTTCATTACTAGCTAATACAGTAGAAAGAGCAAATAAATATAGAGAGGGAGATCAGTATGCGTTTGATGGATTTGATAAAACTGTAAATGATGCGGTGAAAGTACCGTGGATACCGACTACGTTACAACCAATTGTCGAGAATATGGCAAACTATAGCTTTTTTAGGGATGGTCCAATTGTTCCAAAGCGTGATGAGAAAAATTCACCGAAAGAGCAATACGGTCCGAATACGAGCTTAACAGCTCGTGAAATGGCAAGTGCATTAGATAAGATTGGAATTGAAGCTTCTCCATACAAAATTGATAATTTATATAAAGGATATACGGCTGGATTAGGTCAGTTTCCATTGAAAGGATTAGATAGTGCGATTTCATTAATATCTAATAAAGATGTACCTACACCAATTGCACAAGAATGGAATGAATCGACACCAGGTGCGAAAGCGTTCTTTGTAAATGGACAAGGTGGTGGGCAGGTCATGGAAGATTACTATAATATCATGGATGAACAACAAGCGATTCAAGCGGATAGTAAAAAGAATGAAGAAGATGCATCAAATGCCGAAGAAATGAAAGCATTTAATAGAATTGATAGAGAGATGGCTAAGTTACGTAAAGAATATTATGTTGTAAAATCGGATACCGAGATGAATCCAGAAGTAAAACGAAGTGAATTAGATCGTTTGGATGAAGAAATGCGTACACTTGCCCGAGAAGGAATTACAATATTTAGACCTGATTATAAGTAAGAGCTCCTAAAAGGGCTCTTTTTCTATTGCCATGACAAGGGGATGAGAACAATGGAAGAACAAATCTTCAATTCCATGATTCAACAGGGAGCATTCGCAGCGTTATTCGTGTGGATGCTTTTTACTACGCAAAAAAAGAATGAACAGCGTGAAGAACAATATCAGAAAGTCATTGAAAAGAATCAGGACGTTATCACAAAACAAGCAGAAGCTTTTGGGGATTTATCAAAAGATGTTTCTGAAATTAAACAAAAAATCTTAGGAAGTGGAGATGTTCAATGATGGAAATCAGAAAAAACTTAGTTGACCCAAGTAAATATGGTACAAAGTGTCCGTATACAATGAATCCTGAGTTTATCACAGTTCACAATACGTATAATGACGCACCAGCGGAAAATGAAATCGCGTATATGATTCGAAATAATAATGAAGTGTCCTTCCACATCGCAGTAGATGATAAGGAAGCGGTACAAGGAATTCTTTTAGAGCGTAACGCTTGGCATTGTGGTGATGGTGGAGGTAACGGAAATCGTAAATCTATCGGGGTGGAAATTTGCTACTCTTTAAGTGGTGGAGATAGATATTATAAGGCGGAAAATAATGCGGCTATTATTGTGGCTCAATTGATGAGACAATATAACATTCCGATCAGTAAAGTTCGTACACACCAATCGTGGAGCGGAAAGTATTGTCCACATCGTATGTTAGCAGAAGGACGTTGGAATTCCTTTATAGAAAGGGTGCAAAAAACATATGACGGTGGTGGGAATACAACTCCATCCACACAACCTGCCAACAATGGTGTAGGTGTCGTTACGATTACAGCGGATGTATTACGCGTTCGTACAGGACCAGGAACGAATTACGACATTGTGAAAAAGGTGTACCGCGGAGAACGCTATCAATCTTGGGGCATTCAAAATGGATGGTATAACGTTGGGGGAGACCAATGGGTGTCAGGGGAGTATGTGAGGTTTGAGGGGTAGGGTGTAACGGTTTTATAGAGTATGCATACTATGTAACTGCGAATGAAGCCTGTGTGTATGTGAAGTAAAGGAAAAAGGACATCGCTCAAATTAGAACGATGTCCTTTAGTAAGTTTAAATAATTATTTATTCAACTACTTTTTCAATAGTAGGCATAATAGCAATTGGTGGAATAGAGTAAGTCCATGCTTTTGCAAATACATTTAACTTTTCGCCTAATGCGTAATTATCACCAGAAGAAATAGGAACTCTTAAGATTTTATTCTGAGAAGCTAATTCCCACCAATTATTTTGGTAAGAAAGTGCTTCTTCTTTTGTAGAAGTGTTAGCAACAACTAAATAATGACTATCCACTGAAATAACATACCCAGTGAACGATAGTTGTTCTTGGTTCTGTATAGAAGAAATCGGTGTATTAGTTGTGGAAACTTCATTAGAATCCGCAAAAGCTGGTGTAATACTGAAAGAGAATCCACATCCTAATGCTAAAGTAGTTGCGACAGTTACTAGTTTTTTTGTAAACATAATAAATTATCCCCTTTGTAATGAATTTATTCGTACGTATCAATAGTACTCTGTTGATTAAGAAAAAACTTAATAATTTCCTATATTTAACAGAAAATTCGCATTTAGAATGTAAGTGTGCATATTCGGTAGTTTTTGTGGGTGAATTATGTTACAGGTGAAAAACAAAGTGATAGTAAATTTTCTAAATCTAAAAAGACACCTTCCCCAGTTGAAGGCGTCCAAAATGTGGTGATTCTCTAGATGCATAAATAGTATATCCGTTAACAATGCAAAGTAGAACTCGTTATTGACTGTTAGATTAAAATATGGTATATTCTAACTATTCCATTTTATAATTGAGTGGTTAACCTGCAAAGAGCCGTTTCCTTTTGGGAGACGGCTTTTTTGCGTTTACATCCAGAAATTTATACAAAAGAATAGTTTTATTAAAATGAATAATAAAAACCAGAGCATTCTTTAGGAGTGCTCTGGTTACATAGGATGCTTATTATAAAAGAGGAACGTGTTAATTTATTTTATGTAGTAAAATGTTAAAATATGAGAAAAAGCACTCCAGGGTGGTGAGACCGGAATGCTTTTTCTGTATAGATTGGCATGTTGTATGACATAGCCGGAGCAATTTATTATATGCTTCTAAAGTGCTTAACATGCTTTTGAAAAATACACTTTATTCAAAATAGAATCAGCTATTGACTAATAATTTTTGTTATATTATATTTTATATTCAACCATTCTTAACTGAAATAGTTAACCTAAAAGTCCGTTTCCTTTCGTGGAGGCGGACTTTTTTGCGTTTACATATCCCAAAAATCATCAGCTCTTATTTTAGGATCAAATTCTCGAAGTACTTTTAATATTTTCTTCATGGTTTTTTGTGTAGGATATCTATTAGGATTATTAGCTAGTTCTCCAATTGTATTTCTTCCTAAATCCGATTTTCGTATAAGCCATTCTTGTTCGATTTCATGTTTGTCCAAGAATTTTCCTAGTTTTGTACGTTTTTTACCAAGACCCCACATGTTTTCACCTCATTAATTAATTTATTATATACAGTCATGTCCAATTTTCACTAAAAATAAAACCCCAAAAATGGTGAATATTGTCCAAGCTCTCCACAATATGATGTATCAAGGTAGTTACCACGGCAAGAAGAAACTCAGTTATCAAAGTAGCTATCAAGGTAGGAATAGGTAATTTTACCGAGGTAGTTATCAAGGTAAGATTTAGATTTCTACCACAGTAACTACCATGGTTCCTATCAAGGTAACTCTACCACGGTAATGAGTGTGTGAAGCGTTATTTTATCTGGGTTTTATATTCTGTTTATAGAGGGGCGAAAGAAATGAACATCAAGATGGCATTATCAGAAGAAACTTGTGAGTATTGTAAATGTCTGCTATCCGATTGGTTGTTTTGGAGATGGAATGGAAAGAAGTATTGTTCAGAGTCTTGTGCGGAATACGATAAGAAATAAATGACGGGGAGTAGATTCTATGTTTACAAGAAAGCAAGTTATTCCTTTTCGGGATTTTATGGATGGATCATACAAAATGAAAGAGCAGAAAATACAAAGATATCATTCATTAAGTCCGTTAGCATTTGTTCATATGTCGGATTCTATTTTAAATACGTATCTGGCATTAGGGATAATGGGAACGGCTTTAATTGGGGCAGTCATGTTAGAAAGATATCTTGTACGAAATGATTATGTATCAGCGGCTAAATTATTATCCAATGGGATTCATTATGGCGTAAAAATTGGTGGAGTGGGATTCATTACCTATGTATTTGTTCGAATTGTAATTATGTTCTAGGAGGCTTGTCATGGGAATCATAAAAGAATGGCTTCATAAGAGGTCTTTAAAACACCAGATTATTGAGGTGTTCCAAAAGGCAGGTTTATATACGGAACATCAAACACGTGGAGGGAAAATCCCAATTTATCCAAAGGTTCATGCTGTTTTTTCTTCAAACGAAAGCGTGAAATATGTATTTACTATCCCCAACGGATTAGATCCAAAGACAATTGAAAAGAAATGGTTTTGCTTTCAACAAATATTTGGACGGAATGTAGCAATTGAGGGAGATATTAAAAAGTTTGTGCTCAATGTATTTCATTCTGATGGTGGTTTGAAACAATACAACTACAGTTATAAGCAATGGCAACCATTCATAAAAGAATGCCGTCTTCCTGTTATAGTAGGGCGTGACCAGTTTGGAAACATGCTTGTTTATGATATGGTAAACCCCAATACACCCCATTTACTAATTGCAGGAGAAACAGGTAGCGGAAAAAGTAGTATGGTACGTGTTGTACTTTCTACACTCATTCAATACATGCCTCCTGATAAATTATATTTGTACCTAGGCGACTTGAAAAACTCTGAATTTCATTTCTTGCGTAGAGTAAAACATGTGAAAGAAGTGTGCATGGAAGAAATCGAAATGAAAGTCATGCTTCATAAGGTTTGGAATGAAATCAGGGAACGCAGAAAGCTCATGGAAGAATATGAAGTGGATCACATTGATGAGTACAACAAATTAAATCCTGATAAACAGAAACCTTATATTTTGTTAGCTATCGATGAAGTAGCGATGCTACAAGATGAAAAAGAATGTATGACGACAATAGAAAAAATATCGGCAGTTGGTCGGGCGCTAGGTGTATTCCTTATGCTATCCATGCAAAGACCAGATGCAAAGGTGTTAGATGGTAAGTTAAAGCTAAATATGACGGTTAGAATGGGCTTTAAATGCGATAACACAATTAATAGTAATATAATGGGCACACCTGGATCAGAACAATTAGAGCAATCTGGCCAAATGATTTTAAAGTTAAATGGATTAAAGAAAGTGCAAGCTCCTTATTTAGAACTTAATAAAGCAAAGCAAATAGTTGAACCTTACCGTTTACTCAAAGAAGATATAACGCTTCAGAATTCGCTACAACAAGAACTTCCTTTGTTTGGAGTGTTGGAACATGAAGAGTAGAGATAAAGCGATTATAAAAGACTTATGTCGCTTTAGATGCCTATCACGAGATGATATTATCGATTTGCATTTCCAAGGACTCAAGAAAGCTGTGACCAGTTGCAATACGGTTATGAAACGATTAAGGCGAGATGGGAGCGTGGACGTAAATTTGTTACAGAAACCATATATCTACTTTCCACAACCGAGTCCGATTCGAAAAACAAGTCAAAAGATTCCGCACTTCCTTGCTATTGTGAATGTATATAAGCAACTTCTTCAGTACGAAAAGCCTAAATTGTTTAAAGTCGAGCCCAAGTATGGTAAAGCATATATGGAGCCAGACATATTTACAATTTGGCGACAATCTCCATTTTTCATAGAAGTGCAGAATTCGGTATACAGTAAGAAAGTAATGCAAGAGAAATTAAACCGATATGAATTTTACTTTCATAGTTTGGAATGGCAGCAAGAACTATGGCAACCCAAGAAATCGAAATACTTCCCTTCTCTTCTGGTAATTACCGATAGCCAGTATGACATCTCCTCTTCAAATTTTCGCATATTTCAAGCTAAATCCATTCACGATTTCATGAATCAAATGGTTGTTAAGACATAACAAGTTAACCATCAATAAATTCTTTGAAAAAAGCTAGTCCAGTATATTTATTTGCCTTACGACTTGCAAGGTTATGTATCTCTCTAAAGCTATCAATGTAGTTATAGACGATTCTTTTGAACGTTCGAGTAAAGTATCCAATAGGATTTTTCATCGATTTTCCATTATGCTCGTACTTATGTGTTTTAAAGTACAAAACAGAAGAAGCATTTGCAAGAAGGTTGTGAAATACATCTGTATCTGCTAATAAATTAAATTGTTTTGCAGCCTTCTTTGCAATGTTTCTGGCATTTTTGAAAGACTCATTAATCACATTGGGTGAAAAAGCAGTTTGTAATTCCATACGCATAGATTGTGGCACACGATAATCGATGAAGTCTAAATCATGTTGAAAAGATTGCGAAACTTCCTCTTTACGTTTATTTATATCTTTTATCTTTTGTTTTAAGGTTTTTGTAGTTGTTTTCTTGGTGTGACAAATTTCCACAGTTTTAGTAGGGGCTTCTGTGACAAGTTGTTCTTTCGTAATAATTGGCTGAATAATGATTATATTACTAGTTTGTCTCATGTCACTCTTACGTTTCATTTCCAGTTGCTTAATAATACCAAGTGATTCTAAGTGGTGGCATGCACGAATAACTGTTCTACGGCTAATATCAAGGTCTTCAGCAATGTGTTTTTTCGTTCTGAAAGATACACCAAGGAATTTAGAAGAATAGTTGTGCAATTTATTTAATACAGCTAATTGGTTTTTATTTAATTGATCAGCAAATTGCCTCTTATATGCGCGTACAGTGTCATTTAATTCCTTGAGAGTTTGAAAAGATACTAAGTTTTCGTATGTTTCTATGCTAGCAAGAATAGTAATTGCTTGTTTCTTTTTCATAAGGGCTCGTCTCCTTTGAAAATAAAAAAGCAACAGTATGCCACAAAAATGTAAGCAAACTGTTGCGGAAGAACCCTTACGTACGGTAAAATAAAGTACATAAAGAGTTACAGCAAGTGTTTGCCTAGGTGATTTAGGCGGACGGTATAAGGGGTGTTGACGCACCTTTTATACACGCTGTGCTCTTTTATTTTTTTATTAGTTTAATTTTGATTTTTTCGGTAACGAATATGGTCACAAATCAACAGAAAAGTGTTGCCATTTACATTTTTCGATATAGCGACAAACTGCTTAATATAGCTGTTTTGTGCTCTTTTTGGAAATTAAAGTTTTGTATATTAATGATTACTCTGATCATTATCCAGTAGAGGCGACTATTTCTATGAAGTAGTTTCAAAAAGTTTCTTCGTAAAGAAGAAACTTTTTTTATTTGCAAACAGGAAAATCATACTTTCTTTCCAATATGTATAAGACATATTGAAAAGAGGAGAGAAAAATGTGGATCGAGGAATTTTTAAAGAAGTTCCATTACCGTGTGCATTTTTGGATGAAGTGGCTTTAGATAGAAATATTCAATCGATTATAGAGTTAAGTGGAAATAAGAAGATTCGTATAGCGAGTAAATCGTTACGTTCTGTTCCGATTATGCAAAAGATTTTAGCTGCAAATGATCGATTTCAAGGTATTATGTGCTTTTCACCTAGAGAGGTTTTATTTTTAATAGAACAAGGATTTAATGATTTATTGCTCGGATATCCTGCTTATGATGAAAGAGCTTTGTGTGAAATTAGTTTGCTAACAAAGAAAGGTTTCATTATAACTTGTATGGTGGATTGTGAAGAGCATATTGTGTATTTAGAAAAAATTGCTGAGAAATCTAAAGGATGTTTTCGTGTTTGTTTGGATATTGATATGAGTAGTCGTTTCTTTCAATTTCATTTTGGTGTACAAAGATCCCCAGTAAAAAATGTGAAGGATGCGTTGAAAGTAGTAGAAAAGGTGAGAAGGTCATCATATTTAATGTTAGATGGTGTGATGGGTTATGAAGCTCAAATTGCTGGGGTGGGAGACCATATACCGAATCAATGGCTGAAAAGTAAAGTGATTTCGTATTTAAAGCAGAAATCAGTGCTAGAAGTGAAAGAAAGAAGAGAATATATTGTAAAAGCAATACAAAAACTTGGTATTGAGCTAAGGTTTGTAAATGGAGGCGGAACAGGAAGCATAAAAACAACTGAGAAAGATAATTCAGTTTCAGAGATTACAATAGGTTCTGCTTTTTATTCTCCGAAGCTGTTTGATTATTATAAAGAGGTGAAATTTCATCCAGCGGTCGGATTTGCTTTACCAGTTGTGCGTAAACCAGTCCCGTTTATTTACACTTGCCTAGGTGGTGGATATATTGCTTCAGGAGCAGTTGGAAAAGATAAAGAGCCTGAAGTTTGGAGACCGAAGGGTGCAAAACTATTAGCTTTAGAAGGTGCTGGCGAGGTACAAACGCCAATTTTTTATAGCGGCGAGGAACGAGTGGATATAGGAGAGTCCATTTTGTTTCGTCATAGTAAGGCTGGTGAATTATGTGAGCGCTTTCCTTTTTTGTATCGTGTTAAAAAAGGAGAGATTGTTGGGGAGTATTCAACATATCGGGGGGATGGCCAATGCTTTCTATAAAGGGACAAAAGTGGAGGAATTGGACAGGGAATGTAGAAGGAACGCCGCATTATACGATGTATCCAGAAAGTATACAAGATGTAGTAGAAGTAGTGGGGCTTGCACGAAAAAAGGGGCAGAAAATTCGTGTTGTTGGTTCAGGACACTCGTTTACACCCCTTGTGCAAACGGAAGAAGTTTTAGTTTCTTTAGATGAATTGAAGGGCATTGTGAATATTGATGAAGAAAAGATGGTCGCTGAAGTGTGGGCAGGAACAAAGTTATATGATTTAGGGAAGTTACTTGAGGAAAAAGGTTATGCGCAAGAAAATTTAGGGGATATTGATTCGCAATCTATTGCAGGAGCGATTAGTACGGGGACTCATGGAACGGGTATTACCTTTGGGAGCTTATCAACACAAGTTATAGAGATTACGGCAGTTTTATCTAATGGTGAGAGTATAGTTTGTTCGGAAGCTGAGAACGTAGAATATTGGAGAGCGTTTCAGTTGTCACTTGGAATGTTAGGTATCATTGTAAAGATAAAATTGAAGGTTATTCCAGCGTATTCACTCGTTTATAAAAGTGAAAAACAGTCATTATCTACTGTAATGAACAAACTAGAAGAGTATAAGAAGCATCGTCACTTTGAATTTTTCGTTTTTCCTTATTCTGATGAAGTACAAGTAAAACTTACGAACGAAACAACGAATCAAGGCAGTGATTTGAAATGGCATAAACTAAAGGTGGAGTTACTTGAAAATAGGATGTTCTCTTTACTATCTAAAGGGTGTAAATGGTTTCCTTCTATAAGTAAAGGAGTGAGTCGATTATCAGCTAAGGCTGTACCAAACACAAAAATAATTGGCCCGAGCTATGAAGTATTTGCTACATCACGTACGGTACCATTTTATGAAATGGAGTATAGCATTCCTTCAAAGTATATGAGGACTGTGGTAGAAGAAATCTCAAATATTATTGAAAAGAAAAAGTATAAGGTGCACTTCCCGATCGAATGCCGCTATGTGAAAGGTGATGATATATGGCTTAGTCCAGCCTATGGAAGAGATTCAGCGTATATCGCTGTTCATATGTATAAAGGTATGAAATATGCTGCTTACTTTGGCGAAGTGGAAAAAATTTTTCTAAAGTATGAAGGGCGTCCGCATTGGGGGAAAATGCATACATTATCGTATGAGCAATTACAAGATATATATCCAGAGTTTCATTCGTTTTTACAGGCGAGGAAGTCTCTAGATGAACTTGGAATGTTTTTTAATCCTTATGCAGAAAAGTTATTTATCCCGCTATTTGCCGGGCAGTAAGACCCCCACTGATTAAAGTTTCACATTATGTATATAAAAAAGCTGACAAATAATTATTTGTCAGCTTTTTTTAGTGTAATTGCATTTCTTGTATGACTAATATGTTCATAAAAAAGTAGTTTATCACGGCTAAATACATGCAGTAAAACATGAATAATAAATAGGCCGTTAATGATAAATAGGAATAACAATGTAACGAGTAATACTAAAGGCTCTGTATGATTTAACATAGAGCTACTAGAAAGAATGTAATTGATTCCGCCTAACGCAAAATAAAATATACCGTAGCGAATAAATAGTTCTTTTAATGTAATACGATCTGATTTTCCTTTCAGGTGAATGCGAAGCAATGCTTTCCCAATTGTTTTTCCATTCGTAAAGTATGGAATAATAATAAAGTAAATAAGGATTGAACACGTAATGAAAATGAGTTCATACATATTGGTGTAAGATTGCATATTAGAAACGAAGAAAGAATTTCCTTTGTTTTTAACGACAGGTACAACGATAGATAAGAAAATCCAATCAATTTGCATCGCGATAAGGCGACGAATGAATCCGACTGGTTTCGTTTCCAAATCAATATGACTATCTAACTCATTTGTCTTCGGAAGGAAGTACGTAAATATTGGTGCAATGATAAAACCAATTACGCCACCTAATGTATTTAAAAACAAATCATCGATATCAAATAATCGGTATGCACAATTGTATATACCGTATAATCCAGTCACTTGTGTTAGCTCGAAAAATAGTGAAAGGAAAAAGGAAATGCAAATTGTTTGTAAGAAACTACGTCGGAAATAATAACGTAAGTAAATACCGAATGGAACAGTTAATAGAACATTAAATGCAACTTGTAAAAACGCAGACTCTTTTAATAAGTAGAAATAAGTAGCTGGTTTCGTTAAAACTGCCGATGTATGACTACTAATCTCTTGTATGAAATAAAATGGTGAGAGTTGCATGTGTTGTGTATTAGCCGGTTGTAGGCTACAAGTATCAAACGTTTGTGGTAACGGCAAAATAACAAGAAAATAGGCATTTAATAAGTAAAGTAATAATGAGTATAAAATAAATGAGCGCCATTTATTTAAATAACCGTATTTTCGATAATTAAATATTAAAAAAGGGATTAAAAGAAACATTGCTAAAAAGGGAAATAAAATAAACGCTGTTTTCACTGGAAATAAATATGCAGTCAAAGTAAAACTCCTTTCAATAAAAATTCGTTTATCATTATAGCGCTAAAAATATTTAAATACAAAGTTAAAATCTTTCGAAATAGAAATAATTACTAATTTTATAGGAATTAAGTTATAATAAATTTAATATGAGGATATTATGATTATATAAGTTGAGAGAGGGTACAAGAGATGCGATATGAACTTTTTTCTGTAAGTGGGGATCATATTACGACTTTTGAAAGTGCATGGCGTTTTCAGGAGGGAGAACAGATTTTTGTTCATGATGATCAAACAAAAAGAAACTTTATTATTATTCGTCTGACGCATGATGTATTTCAACAAAATAAACATGTTATTCGTTTGTATTGTCAAGAGAAGAAAGTGTATGCATAAGAGAAGCCCTCTTACAGTATGAAAAGTAAGAGGGGCCTTATCTCGTTATTTGTGAACAGCCCGATTGATGAGAGCTGATTAAAGTTTCACTTTATCATTTTGCCCCTCGTAAGGAATAAAAAGAGGAGGGTTAATGTACATAGCTAGCATTTGATTTGGAAGAAAGGATATAGCCTTGTATTTTGCGCTTCAAAGTTACATTTCTTTCTCTTTGAGAAAGCCATGTATGGTAATCTTGTTGTGTTTTCCATAACATACGAATCATATATTCTGTCTTATCATTTGTACGATGAACATGTGAAAACTCTATGTTAATACAACCGTTCGTTCCGGGAGAAGGATAATATTGTTTAAGCCCATAAAGAAGCTCACATTCATATCCGTACTTAATATGAATGAGTTTAGTAACAATAAACATATAAACACCTCTTTTACGATAATAGTAGGAAAGATAGCTTTACTATAATAGTGAACTTAAATAATATTATACTATTCAGAAAATTCAAAGTAAATAATAGATTTTAACTTAATAAAGGTATAAAAAAGCGAGTCATCTAGTGTAATAGAATGACTCGCTTTCAATTTGTAAGTTTCATTTTATAAGAAAATAAGAGTAAGTACACCTACGATAATACAATAGAAAGAGAAATATTTTAAATTTCCTTTTGCCATAATGTTCATAAACCATTTTAGTGAAATATACGTCATGATAAATGTTGCGATGAATGCAACAACATATGGCACGAATAATGTGTCTAGATTTGGATCATTTGCAATGTCTGTAATGCTTAACAATAAGCCACCTAAGCTAACAGGAATGTATAGTAAGAATGAAAAGCGAAGAGCTGTTTCTTGCTTCATACCAAGTAACATTGCTGCTACGATTGTGGCACCAGATCGGCTTATTCCGGGAATCAGTGCGCAAGCTTGTGCTAATCCGACGATGATTGCATCTTTCATAGAAAGGTCGCCATCATTTTTACGACCGCGTAAATTTCTAATAATCCAAAGGCCGACAGCAGTAATAAGAAGGGAAATCCCAACCATCTTCACACCTTTTAAGTACTGATCGATGTAATCTTTAAATAAAACACCAATAACACCTGCTGGAATGGTTGCAATAACAAGATAAATAATAAAGAAGAAATCTGATTTTGCGTCTTCTGCTCTTGTAAATATATAAGAGAGACCATTCTTCGTTAGACGAATTAAATCATTTCTATAAATATGTAATACAGCTAATAATGAAGCTGAATTAACAAGTAGTTCGAAGCTAAACCCTTCTATTTTTAGTCCTAGCAAATGTTGTGCTAAAACGAGATGACCACTTGAAGAAATCGGAATTGGTTCTGTTAGTCCTTGGAACAGACCGAGAATTAAATATTTTAAAACGTAGTAAAATTGTTCCATAATAACCTCCTTGTTTATTAGTTGAAAGAAACAACTTTTCCATTATAACAAAGATATGGATGAATATTGAAAAGAAATAAATATTCGAAATAAAATAAAAATCCCTCATAGCAGTATAAGGGATTTTTATTTTTAATTAAGAATTTACTGTTCCTTGAAGACTTTTAGACAATTGAACATCGACTTTTTCAGCATCATGAATATGATTCATAATAGTAGTATTTAATTTTTGGAACATTTGTTGTGTGTTAGCGAATTCTCGTAATATGTCATCATTACAAGATTTTTGGTTTTCAATAGCCTTAATAACATTTGTAGCACCATTTTGTAACGTTTGAATCATAACTAAAATATTTTCAATTCTAGCATTTGTATCGGCGCTCATTTCTACACCTTCATCGACTAAATGTAAATTATCTTTTGTGTTATCGTATGCTTTTTCAATTTCTTCTTGAATTTTTTTCGTTAAGTTGCCTATGTTTTTTGTACTTTCTGCTGTACTTTCTGCTAGTTTTCTTACTTCATTGGCAACGACAGCGAATCCTTTACCGTGTTCTCCAGCACGTGCGGCTTCAATACTCGCATTTAAAGCAAGTAAATTTGTTTGTGCTGCAATGTTTTGAATGACTTCTACAATTTGCTCGATTTCCTTTGAGCGTTCGCTTAGATGATTCATACTATTAGACGTGCGTTGGGATTGTTCACCTAATTTATTAATTACAATAAGTAAGCGGTGAACGGATTCTTTACCTTCATTAGAGCAGTCAATAATTTCTGCAATAGACTGAATTAAGCTTTGTTCCTTTTGTAACATTTCATTATTTAACTCATTGGAATGTGTCGTACGTGTTGAAACATTTTCGAAACATGAACTTAATTGTTGAACTAAATTTTGGAGTGTATTGTGTTGGTTATTTACAAGTTGGTGCTCTTGGACAACGCTTTGTACACGATCGTGGATAGTAGAAATAGTCTCTTGTTTTTCAATATCTTTTTGTTTTAATTCTGCTTCTAATTCTTGTATACGCTCTTCTAATTGAGCAATTGTATGTTGGAGTGATTTCTTTTGAGTAAACATGTATTTATTTCAACCGCCTTCGAAAGTTATATTTTCTCTATATTTGGATTTTAGCATCTTTTGTATTTTTTAAATATAGGAATTGTTAAATATTTAAGAATCTATTACATTTTATTCATAATTCTCTTTTTTTTGTCACGAAAAATAAACTGTATTTAATCGTTTTGTAAACAAACTGTAAAATAAATCATGTATAACTGTATAAGAAGGGAGTCGGATTATGAACTATTTTAAGCGAATCAGCTGTCTAGTATTAGCAGGAATTATCGGTCTTTCTAGTACAGTCGCTGTTAAAGCAGAGTCAAACGACGAGAAACTTAACAACATGCAACAGCAATTGCAACAAAACGATGCAGAAATGCAAAAGAAAGAGCAAGAGAAGCAAGCTGTTAGTAAAGAAATTAAAGGTATCGAAAACGAACTACATAATTTAAATAATACAATTGCAAAAAATAAAGAGGATCAAGCTGCTATTCAACGTAAAATCGATGAAACACATAAGCAGATTGAACAAAAAAAGGAAGAAATTGTCGTTTTAGAGGATAAAGTCCTTGCTCGTAAAGATATTATGAGAAAACGTATGGTTTCTGTTCAAAACAGCTCAAATACAAGTTTAGTAGTAGAAGTTGTAGTAGAGTCAAAAAACTTTGCAGACTTCTTACAACGTATGAACGCAGTTTCTACTATTCTAGAAGCTGATAAAGAAATTTTACGTCTACAAGAACAAGATCTTCGTCAAATTGAAGAAGATAAGAAAACAATTGACGATAAAGAAGCATCTTTAGTAGTAGATAAACAAAAATTAGCAAAAGCACAAGCTGAACTGCAAGATAACTTGAAAAAACGTCAAGATAACTTACAAACAGTTCAAGCTAAATATAATGAGGTTGCAAGTCAACTTAATTTAGCAGCGGAAGAAAAAGCTAAAATTGAATCAAATATGAAGGCAGTACAAGAAACAATTGCTCGTGAACAAGAAGCAGCAAGAATTGCGGCAGAAGAGCGTGCAAAAGCAGAAGCGGCTGCAAAAGCAGAGCAAGAAGCCTTAGCGAAAGCACAAGCAGAAATTGCTGAAAAGCAAAAGCAAGAAAAAGCTAGTAAACCGGCTGAACCAGTTGCTAATAATAATTCGAAGGTAGAACCTGCAAAACCTGCAAAACCTGCACAACCTGAACCATCTTCTAAGCCAACTGCTGGCGGGAAAGAACTTTATGTACATGCAACAGCTTATACAGCAGATCCAGGTGAAAATGGCTATGCACCAGGTCAACAAGTATATTCTGCATGGGGAGGCTATAATCTAACTGCAAACCCAGGAATGAAATTGATTGCGGTGGACCCATCTGTTATCCCATTAGGTTCTCGTGTATATGTTGAAGGATACGGAGAAGCAATTGCAGCAGATACTGGTGGCGCGATTAAAGGTCACAAAATTGATGTTTTAATGCCAGATAAAGCTTCGTCTAGTAAGTGGGGCAGAAAAAATGTTAAGCTTACAATTTTAAACTAAAACGTAATCCAACTTTACAATACGTAAAGTTGGATTTTTTTGTAAGAATAATGTTAAGTTGAGTTTACATTTTGTTAAGGATAGCATACAATAATGGTAAGAGGTGGTAAATTTGACCATTTTAAACAGAGTAAAAGAATTAAGAGCTCGTTTTAACTTTACACAAAGCGTATTAGCAGAAAAGGTGGGAGTAACGAGACAAACAATTGCAGCAATTGAAAAAGGGGATTACGTTCCTTCGTTGTTATTAGCACTTACGATTTGTGATGTGTTTCAGTTAAAGATGGAAGATGTGTTTGTTTTAAATAAGGAGGGGGAAGAGGATGAATAGAATTGTTTTTTCTTATATCATAAACGTGCTTTATACTGCTTTAGCATGCTGGACATTTGTTGAATTTTATAGTGTCATTACAGAGTTAGCAGATATAATTAAAAACGAGAAATTCCCATTTGAAGTATGGTTTAATGGAGTACCATTCATTTTATTATTTATTGGAGCAATTATAGTTACAATTTTTTATAGAATTCAAAAGAAAAAATATAAGAATTTATCTTTTTGGATGTATCCATTATTATTTCCACTAGAAGATGAACGTGAAAAAGCGATTACGGATAAAGCTTGCCGAACAACATTTGTATCGTTATGGTTTGTGTTACCTTGTGCAGTTGGATTTTTAACTTTTTCGCCTATTATTAATGAATATCTTCCTGGATACCCATTATATATTCTATTTTTGATTTTCTTTATTCAAATGACAGTATTTCACGTATCACTATACAGAAATAAATTAGCTTAAAAAGAAACCTTCTTGCACCGGCAAGAAGGTTTCTTTTTAAGCTAATACTTGTACATATGACGATATTATTTTATCATTTTATATAGAGTAAGATTTTGTAAGGGAAAGGAATTGTATATGAATAAGCAAAGAATTTATAGTATAGTAGCAATCCTTCTATTTGTTGTAGGTGGCGTGTTAATTGGAAAGCCATTTTATGATGGATATCAGGCTGAAAAGAAACAGACTGAAAATGTACAGGCTGTTCAAAAGATGGATTATGAAAAGCATGAGACGGAATTTGTAGATGCTTCCAAAATTAATCAACCAGACTTGGCGGAAGTAGCGAATGCATCATTAGATAAGAAACAAGTAATCGGTCGTATTTCGATTCCAAGTGTTTCAGTAGAACTGCCTGTTTTGAAAGCTTCTACTGAAAAAAACTTATTATCAGGTGCAGCGACAGTAAAAGAGAATCAAGTTATGGGAAAAGGAAATTACGCACTAGCAGGACATAACATGTCTAAAAAAGGTGTTTTATTTAGTGATATAGCTTCTTTGAAAAAAGGCGATAAAATTTATTTGTATGACAATGAAAATGAATATGAGTATGCGGTTACTGGTGTATCTGAAGTAACTCCTGATAAGTGGGAAGTTGTAGAGGATCATGGGAAAGATGAGATAACGCTTATTACATGTGTATCTGTAAAGGATAATTCTAAGCGTTATGTTGTTGCTGGTGATTTAGTAGGAACGAAGGCGAAGAAGTAAAAAAAGAAGGTGAACTCTTTAAAGAGTTCACCTTCTTTTTTACTAATGTTGAGAAATAATAGAATATTTTGGTTGGTATTTAAGTATTCTTCTATTTATGTATAATAAAGTTAGAATTCTATATTTTGGGAGGAACAAGAGTGAGACAACAGGTGAAGAAACTTCTTTTAACAACGAGTATAGCGTTATTGGTAGCTCCAATTTCAGCTTATGCGCATCCAGGGCGTACAGATGCTAATGGCGGACATACGTGTCGTACAAATTGTGAGAAATGGGGATTACAGTACGGGGAATATCATTATCACAATAAACCAGCTTCTAGTAGTGGTGCAACGAGCCCAGCTCCTAGCCAGAATAATAATAGTGCTGTAGAAGCTGAGAGACAAGCAGAAGCCCAGCGCAATAATGAGGCTGAAAAACAACGTGCTGCAGAAGCACAGCGTAAAGCTGAGGCTGAAAAACAACGTAATGCAGAAGCACAGCGTAAAGCTGAAGAAGAGAGACAACGTGTAGCCGAGGAACAAAGAAAAGCTGAAGAGGCACGTAAACAAGAGGAAGCGCAGCGCCAAGCTGATATGGAAAAAGGTCAACTTGAAGGTCAAAAGAATGGAGAAACTGATTTTAAAGCAGGAAAAAATGATGCAGAAGTGCATGTAGCTGGAAAATCTGATGCATATAAACAAGCGTTTAAAGCGACTTATGCAGCCGCATGGTCTTTAGAAGAGCAGAAGAAAACGCATTTTGAAAAAGGAAAAGAACAAGGTTTAGCACAAGAGACGATGGACGATAGTCAAGTTGCTCCAGAGTTTAAGGTAAACTTTGCAGACGGGTTCAAAGTAGGGAATAAAGAAAGAGTAGAAAAAATTGAAAAAGAGCAAGCTGAATTAGGGGAAAAGACAGGGAAAGAATTAGCTGAAAAGAATCCTGGAAATAGAGAGAAAGAAGTATACGTGAAGGCATATGAAACAGCGTATGAAAAAGGCTATAAATCTACAAAAAAGGCAGTAGAAAAAGCTGGCTATAAGTATGCATTTGAAAACTATGATTTAAAAGTTCCTGCTAAGTATGAAAGAAATGAATTGTTAAAGAAATGGTTTACTGAAGGATTTAAATCGAATAAAAAAGCAGCGGAAATTCGAGAAGAAGGGTATAAAAAGGGAGACAGCTGGTTCTCATTCTTCTATAAGAGTTTCGTACCAAGTGAATATAAAGAACATAAAGAGCTGTACGAACAAGCAATCGAAAAAGGTAAAACAGCATAAAAAAAGATGAGGAGAAATTCCTCATCTTTTTTAATCCATCCATTTCACTAATTTCTTAGAAATTAATAATAAAACACAACCTAATACAATTGCCACAGCGCCAATAACTGTGAATACTTCAGCGTATCCAAGTGAAGTTGTGAAGCTTGCAAGTTGTCCGCCTAAAATGTTGGCGATACCTGAACTTGCTAGCCATACACCCATTAGTAAAGATGCTAATTTTACCGGAGCAAGCGCACTAACCATTGATAGTCCGACAGGTGATAAGAATAGCTCACCTAACGTATGGAAAAGATACGTAAAGACGATAAATAGTAAGTTTGCTTTTTCTGTAATGTTATGTTCATCACTACCTGTTTTTAATGTTGCGATAACGAGAATGATATAACCGATACCGAGCAAGATCATCCCAAGTCCCATTTTAGTTGGGATTTTTAAATCACCGCGCTTGCGAGTTGCAAGTTTTGCCCATAATGCAGAAATGACTGGAGCAAGCAAAATAATAAATAATGGATTGACCGATTGGAACCAAGATGTTGGAACTTCCCATCCGAACACAGAGCGGTCTACAAATTTGTTTGTATATAATGTTAATGAGCTACCAGCTTGTTCAAAGCCAGCCCAGAAGAAGACAACGAAGCATGTTAAAATGACGATAACTGCGGTACGTTGTTTTTCTTTTTTTGTTAATGGTGTATCTCCTACTGATGGTTGTCCAGCAGCTGTTTGTAAATCGCGAGTTGGTTTTTTACCGATATTACCAAGGAAGCGATTTGATAGTGTTGTAAATAAAATTTGTCCAATAATCATTCCGATTGAAGCGGCTAAGAAACCGTAACGGAATCCGTAATGTACAACGCCATCAACTGTTGTTTTGAATAAATTTTCTGATAAAAATCCGCAAACGAGTGGAGCTAAAAATGACCCGACGTTAATACCCATATAGAAAATGGTAAATGCACTATCACGTTTTGGATCGTTCTCTTCGTATAATTCTCCAACCAGTGTAGAGATGTTCGGTTTGAAGAATCCGTTACCGATAATAATAAGCGCTAATCCGAGGTATAGGCCTAATTGGTTTTGCAAGGCAAATAGTGTAAGGTTACCGATTGCCATTGTTATACCACCAATTGTGATCGCTTTTCGTCTACCTAGAAAACGATCTGTTAAGTATCCACCAATCATTGGTGTGAAATAACAGGCTCCAGTGTAAAATCCGTAAATAGAGAGTGCCCATGCGGGACTAAACCCAAGACCACCGCTTACTAAAGCTGTCGTTAAATATAATGTTAATAATCCTCGTAATCCATAGTAACTAAATCTTTCCCACATTTCTGTAAAGAAGAGTAAGTATAAACCTGGAGGATGTTTCTTTTTTCTTTGTTGTTCTCTTTCTAGTTGTATCGTTGATTCCATTTTATTTTCCTCCTGACACAAACAAAAACAAAGTTAATAATTTTGTACATTTAATATTTTACCTTATTAACTATTATAAGTCAATAAAGGTTGATTTTTCAGAAGAAATTGGAAAAGGGGGATAGCTATAGAAGGGGGGTTTCTTTTGTGATAGACTATGGACTATGTTTTCTTTGTAAGGAAGCAGGTTATTGTACTTTTTTTATATGTGGAATTGATTTCATAAGAGATAAAATTAAAGAAGGAGAAAGAAATGAAATTGTTACAGAAAAAAGAAATTTTACTTATTAGTCTTATGTTATTTTCGATGTTCTTTGGAGCAGGGAATCTTATATTCCCACCTTTTCTTGGATATGAAGCAGGAGAACATGTGTGGATTTCATTAGTAGGATTTATTATATCAGCAACAGGTCTTCCTATATTAGGTGTTATCTCTATTGCAAAAGCAGGAAGTTTTCAAACGTTAGCGGGTAGAGTTCATTCTTCATTTGCAATTATTTTTCCATGTATCGTGTATGTATTTATTGGACCTGGGCTTGGTATACCACGTGCGGGAAGTTTAGCCTTTGAAATGGGGCCAGGTCAGTTATTCCCTGAAGCAGGAAGCGGAGTATTATTGTTTTATACAGTTATTTTCTTTAGTATTGTTTATTGGTTAAGTTTATCACCATCTAAGTTAATGGGTTTGTTTGGGAAAGTTTTAACACCATTATTATTATGTATGATTGCCATTATTTTTATAAAAAGTATGTTTACATCAGTAGGTGGCGTGAAAGAGGCTGCGGGGAACTATGGCCAAGCTCCTATGTTTCAAGGATTTTTAGATGGATATTTAACAATGGACGCGTTAGCTGCTTTAATTTTTGGAATTGTGATTGCAAATGCATTACGTGCAAAGGGTATTGAAGATGATAAAGGTTTAGCGAAATATATGAGTATTGCTGGAATTGGGGCAGGACTATTATTATCTATTATTTATGTCATCCTTGGATATGTGGGGGCAATTAGTGGCTCATTAGGAACATTTGATAACGGTGCGAAAGTGTTAGCACAAGTTATGATTACATTATTTGGACAGGGCGGAGTCGTTTTATTAGGTCTTATTTTTACTATCGCTTGTTTATGTGTTTCAATTGGACTTGTTACGTCTTGTAGTCAATTTTTTGCGATTGCATTTCCGAAAGTATCTTATAAAGTGTGGGCATTTATAGTAAGCGTTGTTAGTATGATCTTAGCTAATTTAGGATTAACGCAAATTTTAAAAGTATCAGTACCAATTCTTGGATTTATTTATCCAATTGCATTAACGCTTATTATTCTAGGGTTATTCCATAAGTATATTGGGAAGTATGCATACGTATATGCAGTAACTGTTTGGATTGTAGCAATATTTAGTGCAATTGATATTTTAAATAAAAATGTAATGATGAATCAGTGGACGTCAGTATTAAAATACATTCCATTTTATACAGAAGGTGTTGGGTGGATAGTTCCAGCTATTATAGGCGTGTGTGTTGGTGTCATCGTTAGCATTGTTCTAAATAAGAATAAATGAGTAAAAAGGTGTTTTCCTATTTTGGGAAGGCATCTTTCTTTTTTTGGAAAAAATACTATTGAAAATGAATAGACTAAGAGTATGATAAAGATAATTGGTAATATATAGGTTTAATGAGAGTTACGAATAAGGGGGTAGCGTATGAAGAAGGATTTGGATAAGAAAATAGAAGCACTCGAAACGGCAATTGAAACAATTCAAGAAGCACTTGCTGAATTAAAAGTGAAGCAAAGGGAAATAGAAGTAGAGAACGCTCAGCAACATGTTAGTAAGGAAAAGAAAGAATATATTGAAACGGTAATGGAGGAAAAGCCAAAAGAAGAAATAGTTACGATAAAAGAGCCTGTGCAAGAATATGAGGTAAAACAAGTAGATATATCTGCTTTTAAACCAGAGCCATTTAATATTATTAAGTTTTGTCAAACGTGGTTACCGCGTGTATTTGTCGGTATTATGTTGCTTGGAGTGATCTGGTTATTTAAAGCAGGAGTAGATGCTGGTTTATTAACACCAGCAATACGAATTGTGTTTGGTATCGCATTATCTATCGGTTTGTATTATATAGGAGATATTCAAATTAAAAGAGAGCGGCAGGCGTTAGGATTAGTATTGGTTGGAGGAAGTATTTCGGGGATTGTTTTAACGACGTTTGCGGCACATTATTTGTATGCATTTATTCCGGCAAGTATCGCGCTTCTCTTTAATATTGCATGGGTTATTTTAGGGATTTATTTAGCGAAAAGATATAACTCGGAATACCTTACTATCTTCGTAGCGGTAGGAGCGTTCTTCGTGCCATTCTTGTTAAATAGTACGACTCCTAATCCTTATATTTTCTTTGGATACGAGACGATATTAACACTTAGTTTATTATGGTATGGATTGAAAAATCGTTATAAATACTTATATATGATTTCTTACGCTGTTGCGGCCATTGTTCTTTTTGTCTTCTTTGCTGTTATGTCAATATTATTAGAGAACTTGCAAATACAGTTAACGATTGTATATGGTTTGATTCATTTACTATTATTTTGGCATATGTTTACGGAGAGAAGTTTTATACCAGAACCGCGTTTGGCGATATTTAGTGCGAATGCAGTGTTCTTTATACTAGCTATTTCAAAAATACCTGATTTTACAACATGGGGATTAATTATTAGTGCACTCGTGCATGCCGCTATGTTCGTATTTGAATATAGGAAAAATAGACATTCTACATTTACAAATCTCTTATTTGGTTTCGCAATGGGAGCATTTAGTTTAGCGATTTTATACGAGTATAGTTTAGTGAATGCAGCGATCGTACTATTGTTACAAGGTTTCCTCGGTATGGTTACTTCTATTAAAGGAAAACAACAGATAAAGTTGTATGTTAGTGCAACGATTTACGCAATTGGAATGATACAGACGATTTTTAGCCCGTTTGATCAATTTATTTCGGCAGGTTTTGTTGCTCATCTTATTTTAATAGGAACGTTCTATTATTGCATGAGACAGGCGAAAGAAGTGTTAGCGAGTTTTGGTAAGTATGTGTACTCTATAGCACTCTACTGGTTAATGGTCATTGTATTTATTACAATCACTAGAATTGGTGAAGTTCTTTCTACAGATGGAAGTATAATTAGCGTATCTGTATCGTTATTATGGATGATATATGCGTTATTTGCAGTTTGGTTTGGCCGTTATAGACAGATGAATGAAATATTATATGCTGGATTAATCGTATTAGTAGTAACGGTAGGGAAGTTATTCCTACTTGACTTACCAGAGGTTTCGATGATGATTAGGGCAGTGTTATTCCTAATCGTCGGTAGTATAGGTATCGTTATTTCAAGAATGTTTTTCTCGAAGGAAGAGAAGTGAAAAGAAGGCAATCCATGTATGGATTGCCTTTTTCATTATTTTTTATTAATCGTTACAGTTTCATTATATTTCGCTGTTGTATTTTGACGTAGACGAAGCGTTGCTTGTCCAGTTGTATTTGAATCAATCTGTACATTTACAACTTTCTCAGCAGAGCCTAAGCTGTTTGTTGTGAAAGAGAAGGCACTACTATATCCAAAAGCAGATGGCCAAGTGCCGTTTGTATTTTGAATTTTTGCTACTTGTGTTCCACCAGTAGTGAATATACCTAAAGAATAGTTGTTATAAGTTGTATTAGGTAGTAAGTTGTTTACTTGAATCTTCATTTGGAAAATTTCATTGTTTGGTAGAATGCTAGGGTGTGTAACGACGTAGTCGCTTGTTGTTACCGCACCGTTATAACCGTATGAACCTGGTTTAAAAGTATTTGTATTAAACCATTGATAACCTGCATTTGGTGCACTCCAAGGTTCAGGTTGTGGTTCTGTTGATAAGCTTGGCTGTTCAAATGTTTGTAGAGCTGTAGGTGAATCAAGTTGTAAACCATTTACTTGATCTAAACTTGTAAATGTCTCTTTATTCGATAACCAATTTACGATGTTTTCTAATAAAATCGCATCGTTTTCTTCTTTATAACCATCGTAAGTTTTCTTTGTTTGGCCAGAATCTTCACGAACGTACTTTGGCGTAGCATCTTCAACAGGAGAAGAGTCACCAATAAAGGCAGCTTTTCCAAGTCCTACTTTTGCAATTGCAGCATATGGGCCTTCTGCAATACCACCGCCATTATAAACGCCACTATCAACAGCGTTATTCCATTTTGATGGATTTTCTGGAAGGTAAACAAGTCCTTTTGCTAGTTTTGGATTTGTAATTGCTAGAGTAGAACCAGCATGCATTGCTACAGAAGAAACACCTTTTGTAATTCCGAAAGATTGTTCAGGCGATACAATTGTTTTCGCTGAAACATCACCAAGTGCATTGTAGCGGAAGCGAATACCGAAGTTGTCAGATAGCCAATCAGAGCTTTCTACTCCTTGCATAGTTTGTGAATTTGCTTCTTCATTAGACATTCCTTTTGCTGGATTATCCCAAGCACCGCGTCTATATCCATTAAATACTTCAGAAGAGTCCCAGCGATTTTTATTACGATCCGCATTGTAATGATCGGCAATAAAGAAGATACTACCGCCATTTTTTACATATTGTAACATAGCGTCCTGCTCAGATTTTTTGTAAGGAATATTAGCTTCTGGAACGATAAATACATTGTAACCTTTTAAGTCTTCGTACGTAATAGGTGTTGATTTACGAAGTTCTTTTACGTGATAACCGTTTTTTGCAATGCCGTTTCCGAAGTCAGAAAAGCCGCCGTCAATAACCCAGTCAGCTGTCCCAGCAGTTTGACCGTGTGTATTATCGAATAATACTTTCTTCCCATTGTTTTGATTTACAACTTTTGCAGCAATTTCAGGAGCTGGGTCTACAGAGCTTTCGGCATAAGTAGACGGTATGAACGAGGTCCCTATACTTAGTGTAATTGCTGTTGCTAAAGAAAATGTAATCCATTTTTTATTCTTCATAGAAGAATCCCCCTAATAATAAATATATGTGCTTTAATAATGTAATTTATTTTTCTGTAAAAATAAAGACGGAAAACATAAAAAATATTAAAAGATTGTAAAAATACCGTGAATTTTGTTGAGAAATATTTATATAGATATAAAAACACCCCTTCCAAGTAATAAGGAAGGGGTGCTTTGCTTAACTAATTTTTGAGTTAGGTGTTTCATCAATCTTATGAAACCCTTTCATGTAATATACGATTGCTAAGCCGATAAGCCAAATTGGGCCGACAATCAATGCAATTCGTGTATCTTCTGAATACGCCATTATACCTAGTACTAATACAAGGAAAACGAGTGAGAAATATGAGCTTAATGGGTATAAAGGCATTTTATACGATAACTTTTGTTTATTTTGAGTAGGTAAGCTTTTACGGAATTTAATTTGAGCGACTAATATAATGCCCCAAGTCCAAATTGCGCCGAAAGTTGAAATGCTAGTAAGCCATGTAAATACCTTTGCAGGTACGAGATAGTTTAATATAACGCCAATGAGTAAAACGATAGCAGTTGCTACAATTCCTTGGCTTGGAATGCCATTTTTATTTAAACGACCAAATCTTTCAGGAGCTTTTTTCTGCTGAGCTAATGTAAATAGCATACGGCCTGTACTAAATAAACCGCCATTACAAGAAGAAAGAGCTGCTGTTAATACGACAAAATTAATAATACCTGCTGCTTTTGCGATACCAATTTGCTGGAATGTTAATACGAATGGGCTTCCTTTCTCACCAAGTTCGTTCCATGGATAAATTGCCATCATAACGAATAGAGCTCCTACGTAGAACAGTAATATTCTCCAAAACACGTTATCAATTGCTTTTGCGAGTGTTTTCTTCGGATTTTGAGCTTCACCAGCTGTAACACCGATTAATTCAACGCCTAAATAAGCGAATAGTACCATCTGCATGGAGAGTAGTAACCCAGAAAAACCATTTGGGAACCAGCCACCATGTGACCAAAGGTTTGAAATACCAGTAGCGATACCACCGTTTCCGAATCCGAATAAAATAATACCAGCTCCGACTACTATCATACAGATAATTGTGACAATTTTAATTAGAGCAAACCAAAACTCAAGTTCTCCAAATACTTTTACCGATAAGAAGTTAAAAGCGCTCATTAACAATAGAGCAAGTAACGCCCAAGTCCAGCGCGGGATATCTGGGAACCAGTACTGCATGTAAATGCCAGCTGCTGTAATTTCAGCCATACAAGTAACCACCCATAAGAACCAGTAATTCCAACCAGTAATATAACCAGCGAGTGGGCTGATATAATCATATGCATATTTACTAAAAGAACCGGCAACAGGTTGTTCAATTGCCATTTCCCCGAGAGCTCGCATAATGAAAAAAATAACGAGTCCGGCAATCATATAGCCTAGTAAAATAGAAGGACCGGCTAGTTTAATCGCGGAAGCGGATCCTAAAAATAGCCCAACGCCAATAGCTGAGCCCAGTGACATTAAAGTAATATGTCGTTCTTTTAAACCACGATTTAAAGTTCCAGATTTGTTTGTGTGCTGCATAAGAAGACTCCCCCTTGTAGAGTGAACGATATTTGAATGCGTTTACTAAATATTTAACTATTTCAAATTATAAAACATTTCTATCTGTTATGCTACAAAAATAATCATAACGAACTGTACTACATCTGTACTTGTCAGACTTAAACTTAAAATTCGAACTATTAGGGAATATGTTGACTCTTCTTTTTATTGATTGTTAAGATTAAGTATTATATTTTCTCACATACTAGTAAGAAAAAGAATGTGTGATAATAATTCAGGTGTAGGAAGGGTACATAAGCATGTTTCAATTACAAAAATATAACACTTCTGTGAAGCAAGAGTTTTTAGCTGGCATCACAACTTTTTTTACATTTGCGTATATTCTTGTCATCAATCCAAAAATATTATCTGATGCAGGTGTACCATTTGACCAAGCGTTTACAGCAACAATTATTGCAACCGTTGTTGGAACAGTAGGTATGGCGATTTTCGCGAATTACCCGATTGTTATTGCTCCAGCTATGGGAATGAATGCATATTTTGCTTATTCTGTTGTACAGAAGGCAGAAGGGATTACATATGTAGTTGCCTTTTCAGCTGTATTTGTAACGGGGATTATTTTTCTTTTATTATCTTTTACTTCGTTTAGGCAAAAGTTAATTTTAGCAATTCCTGATAGTTTAAAGCATGCAATTGCAGGTGGAATTGGACTATTTATTGCTTTTATTGGATTGCGCCTTTCTGGAATTATCGTGGATCATCCGTCTAATTTAGTTACGATTGGTGATTTTCATTCTCCAGCCGTTATTTTAACTTTAATTGGTTTAATATTAGCGGCGGTATTAATGACATTGCGTGTGAGCGGTGCATTATTTATTAGTATGATTGTGACAGGAATTATTGCTTTCTTTACAGGGCAATTGAAGTTTGCTGATAAAATTGTGGCGATGCCTCATTTACCAGAGGGTATCATCGTTTCAAACCCAATCAATGCCTTTTCAGATGTAATTGAATACGGATTATACGGCGTTGTATTTTCATTTTTACTTGTACTTTTATTCGATACAACAGGTGCATTACTTGGTTTAATTAAACAAGCAGGTTTAATTACAGACAATACAGAGAAGCGTTTTGGTAAAGCGTTTATTGCAGATGCAATTGGCGGGACTACAGGTTCTATCTTTGGAACAAGCCCAACAGCAGCGACGATTGAATCGTCAGCAGGTATTGCTGCAGGTGGTAAAACTGGATTAACAGGGATTGTAGTTGTTGGTCTAACAATTATAACGGCATTTTTTAGTCCTGTTATTGCTTCTTTATCAAGTGTAGCCGCTATTACAGCTCCTTCATTAATTATAGTAGGTAGTTTAATGGCACAAAGCATTCGAGATATTAATTGGAATGAATTTGAAGATGCGTTACCAGCATTTTTGATTTTTATAGGTATTCCGTTAACGTCTAGTATTGCAAATGGAATTGCAATTGGATTTTTAGTATATCCAGTTTTGAAAATTGTGAAGGGTAAAGGAAAGGAAGTACATCCATTACTATACTTATTTACAATTTTATTTGGATGTCATTTATTCTTATAATATAGATATAGGAGAGTGAGCTTCTTATGAGAGGCTCCTTTTTTTGTGTATAATAAAGTGAAACTATAGGCAGTAGTGGGGATTTATCCCCACTGTGTATTAGCCCGCATCAATCGGGATAATGTGGAAATTAAATTAATTTCGTAAAATATAAATTACCTAATGGAATGTATATGTTACAATAAAGGTGGAGGAGGAACATGAATGGCTGTAAGTAAAATAAAAGTCGCGCGTGTTCAGTTAGATTTAACACAGCAAAAATTAGCAGAAAAAGTAGGCGTTACAAGGCAAACGATTAGTTTAATTGAGAAGGGGAAATACAACCCATCTTTAGATTTATGTTTGAAAATTTGTTATGCGGTAGATAAAACATTGAATGATTTGTTTTGGGAGGAAAAGGAGTGATAGGGTGAAAATCGTGAAAGATGAACGTTTAATGATTGAGGGGTTAAAACACATTAGGTTAGTTTTCATTTTACAAAATATCATCATACTAGGCATTGTTTTTTACCGTTATGTTTTGCAAGGAGCAGGATATGAAAGTGTTTCGGATCTATTAATGGTATTTATGGGCGGGATCGTAGCCATTAACTTCTTAAATTTAAAACATTCTGTAGAGGCATATGAGCATACAGGTGGGGTATCACGTAGCTATTTCATGAAACTATTATTCATTCCGGTAGGTATTGTTATTGGACTGTTAGCTATTTGTATTATTGTAACACCGGATATTTCGATAAAAGCAATCAGTATAACAGCACTTATTATGTTTGCTTGTTTTTTAGTTCCTAGTTTATTTATCTACATATATATGAAAAAGATAAAAAGTGAAGATTGAAATATAAGAAAGGCTTTCCCGTATTGAGGAAAGCCTTTCTTATATCTTTTTATACAGTACTTTATGAAGGCCAATCGGTTCAATTTCAAAGATTTCACCATGCTCCTGAAAGTCTAATCGCTTGTAATAGTCAGTTACAGTAATACGGCCATTACACCATAGGATGTTTGCTTTCCGTTCTTTTAAAATTTGTTCTGCCTTCTGAATTAAGGAGCTTCCAGCTCTTTTGTTCCGAAAGTTAGGTAATGTTGCCATTCCTCGTAGTCTATAATGGATACCTTTTTGCAAATCAGGATATATTTCTTTTGAGAAGGAAGCGATGCTAATCAACTCATCGTTTATAAAGGCACCTAAGTGGAATGTGTCTTTTTCGTAATCAGAAGAGTATTTACAGTCTGCTAGGGACTGATTGGGACGCAACACCGCTTGGCGTAATAAGTGTGTCTCGGATGCATCAATATACTGCACAGTAATCATGTTATCATCCTTTCTTATAAACCTTTTTCTATAAGTTGTATAAAGAAGTATGCAGGTGCAGCGAGAAGGCCGAGTATACTAGCGGTTCCGAGAAGGAGTGAAAGAAAAAGGAATGAGTATTTAACTCCATTTGATTTTTTCCAACCATAGCTGCAAATTTCAATGCTAACACCGATGAGAATAATGGCGACGAGTACTTCCGCTAATAATAAGAGAGCTAAAGTTACAATAGACATAATGTAATCCATCCTCATAATATGTGATAGTAACATTTTACCATATGAAATTAAAAAAATGCCCCTCAATTATGTGAGGGGCATTTTTTACTCTAATATGTTTTTTAGTGTATCGATATGCTCTTTTGAACCTGTTACAAGTAATGTATCGCCGTGTTGTAGTCTTGTATCACCATGTGGTATTAATGCTTTATTACCGCGGTAGATTTGAATGACAAGTACATCACCTAAAAACGGAAGGCGGCGAAGCGCAATGCCGTTATATTTATTGCTGCGTAGTTCAACTTCGCGTACTGTTTCGTTTGCTGTTGTAATTAAGCGAACGAGACTAGGTTTATCAATAAGTGCACGTAATAAAATACGTGTAGAGTTAATTGTTGAGAATACAGCGATATGTTCTTGCGTTGCTTTTTCTTGTAGAAGTGGATCTTCTACACTTGCAATAACATGTTCAACACCTAGCTCTTTTGCATGTTCTGCTAATAATAAGTTTTGTTCATCATCGCTTGTTGCAACAACGACGCGATCTGCATCAAATGCTGTTTGTTCAGTTAATGATGCGATTGTGATGTCATCTAATTTCACGATAGGGAAGTCATGCGATTTCGCTTCCTCATCATTTATTTTGTTTTGACGCATCATATATAGCGTTACGTCATAATCTTCTCGTTTTAAATCTAGTGATAACGGAAGGGTAATTCTGCTCGCGCCAATAATAGCTACTTTTGGTTTTGGTGTTTCTACTTTTGGGAACATTTTTTTAAACAATATAGGTGCAAAAATACAAGTAATAACTGCGCTTAAAATAAGAGAGGCAGATAAACTTGGACTGATAATCCCCAGTTTTTCACCAATTTGTGCAGCCGCAATAACTAAAGAAAGTGTCGATGTTAATAAAATTGCACTTCCAAGTACTATATTACGTGGATACCATTTTCGTAAGACGAGTGATGGTAAGAGTTTTGAAATAAATAGTCCTACAATTAAGATTGGGATCATTAGCATGCTAGAAGGTTCTTTGAAAATAGACCATACCTCTAGATTTACACCAACCATTACGAAGAAAATAGGGATGAAGAAACCATAGCCGATGGAATCAAGTTTTTCAACCATATCTTCATTTGGTGATAATAACGATACAAGTACACCTGCTAAGAAGGCACCTAAAATATTTTCTGCTCCAACAGATTCCGATAACCCTACTAATATTAAAATGAGTGCAAAAACAGCTCGTGTATCAATTTGTACACTACCAGCTTTTAAACTATCTAAGTATGGAATGTTTTTAAAGCGTTTTGCAATAAAGTAAATGACAATACCAGCACCGAATAGAAGAAGTAGGAGCCACATACTTTGGCCGCTTTCGGAATTTAATCCGACGAAAACAGCGAGTAAAATCATTGTAACTAAGTCTGCAATAACAGCAACTAATAAAATGATTTGTCCGATTGCAGTTTTTCCTAGGTTGTTTTCTTTTAATGTTGGTACAACAACACCTAAAGAAATAGTTGAAATAATTAAAGTCATGAACATTGCATTATCTACAAATCCTAGCCATACGAATAGTAATGATAGGGCATAAGATAAGATGAAAATAAATAAGAAGATAATGCTTGCTACTTGAAATGTATTTGGCTCGTTTGTCGTATTTTTTTTCCCTTTTTGTTTAAAGATAGAAAAATCAATTTCTAAACCGCTTAAGAACATGAGGAAGATAAATCCTAATGTTGATAAAACTTGAAGCCATATATCTGGCTCAATAATATTAAACCCACTTTTACCTACAAAGATTCCTGCAATAATTTCTGCAACGACAACAGGAAGTGCTTTTAATTTAAAGCGTTGTAACAAAAGGGGAACGAAAAACGCGATTGCAACGACAACCATAAGTGATAGAACAGAAGTATGATGTTCCATTGCGTTCTCTCCCTTCAAATAAATATAGTACCTATTTAGCCATATAATAGGTAGAAAAGCAACGCATATGGATTCGATTTCATAAAGAAAGATTTTTCTTAACATTTGTCATAATAAGTATATTTTTCATGATTCTGTTGTTAATTCCGTAATGTGGATGTAATAGGGGAGGGGATAAAAAAAGACTGCTGAGGAATCTCAGCAGTCTTTTTCATGTACATTACATTGAGAAGAAGATCCATACAGTTAAACCAACTGTTGCAGTTGCAACGAAGAAACTGTATATCATTGTAAGAATTTGAACTCTTCCTTCTCCTTCTTTTAAATGCATGAACATAATTAATTGTAACAATGCTTGCGCAACAGCCATTATGATAATAGTTGTTAAGACTGTTGAAAGTGGCAATGTTGTGTAAAGTGCCACGTATAACGCTAGAAACGTTAATGCAAGCGATAAAATAAATCCGAAAACGTGTGACCAAGGGAATCCGCTATGCGCATGCCCGTTTGCTTGATTGTTGTTTTGAGCCATTTACGCCACCATCCCGTTCAAGTAAACTAGTGTGTAAATAAAGACCCAAACTAGATCAAGGAAATGCCAGTATAAGCTGATAATGAATACTTTACGAGCTGTAACTGGTGTTAAACCTCGTTTTAAAATTTGGATAATAACACAAGTTGCCCAAATGATACCGCCTGTTACGTGGGCTCCGTGCGTTCCAAGAAGAACGAAGAATGCAGATAGGAAAGCACTTGTTTGAATTGTTGCGCCTTCACCGATGTACATAATGAACTCTTCGATTTCAAAGAATAGGAAACCTGCACCTAAAAGTAATGTAAGGATGAACCATCCAAGCATTGCTTTTTGGTTGTGCTTACGCATTTCGTGAATTACGATACCACATGTGAAACTACTTGTTAAAAGTAGTAATGTTTGAATTAAAAGCGTTTTAAGTTCAAACAGTTGCGCTGGAGTTGGGCCATCTGCCGTACGACCAGCAAGGACTAGATAAGAGGCGAAAAGTGTTGCGAACAGCATAATTTCAGCCCCAAGAAAAATCCAGAATCCTAGGATATTCAATCTGCTTTGTTCGGATTGATATTCCAAAGGTAAGCTTTTATCTAAAGCCGCCATGTCATTTCACCTCTCATGCTATATGTTCTGTTTCTTTAATTTCATCAACACTTACGTAGTAGCCATCATCATAATCGAATGAACGATAGATTAAGCATGCTAAAATACCAACGCCGCCGATTGCTGCAAGCCAGAACCAGCTAAATACTAATGCGAAACCTGCAAGACCGAAGAATAAAGACGCAATAATAGGCACACCAGAGTTACTTGGCATGTGAATTGGTTTGATATCTTCTGCTGCTGGTGTAACTGTTTCTCCGCGTTTTTTCATGTACCAGAAAGCATCAGCTTCTTTGATTTCTGGTAGTTTCGCGAAGTTGTAATGTTGTACAGGAGATTGAGTTGCCCATTCAAGTGTACGGCCATCCCATGGATCTCCAGTTGTGTCACGTTCACCGTGACGTGCACTCCAAATTACGTTGTAGCAAAGAAGTAGGAAGCCAATACCCATCATTACCGCACCAACAGATGCGATTTGGTTTAGCCATCCCCATCCAAGACTTTCAGAGTAAGTGTACATACGACGAGTCATACCGTCTAAACCTAAGAAGTACATTGGGAAGAAACAGATGTTGAATCCGCTCATAAAGATCCAGAATGTCCATTTACCTAGGCGTTCATTTAACATATGACCAGTCATTTTTGGATACCAGAATGTGAATCCAGCAAGCATAGCGAATACTGTACCTGCGATTAATACGTAGTGGAAGTGAGCGATTAGGAAGTAGCTGTTATGGTATTGATAATCAGCTGCTGCCATTCCAAGCATAACTCCTGTAACCCCACCGACTACGAAGTTTGGAATAAATGCCAATGACCAAAGCATTGGAACTGTAAAACGGATACGTCCTTTATACAGTGTAAACAACCAGTTAAAGATCTTAACACCGGTTGGAATCGAAATCGCCATTGTCGAAATCGAGAAGAATGAGTTAACCGCTGGACCTGCACCCATCGTGAAGAAGTGGTGAAGCCATACGACGAAACTTAGTAAAGAAATTGCAACCATTGAGTATACCATCGCACTGTAACCGAATAGACGCTTACGTGAGAATGTACTAATGATTTCAGAGAAAATACCGAATGCCGGTAAAATAACGATATATACTTCAGGGTGACCCCATACCCAGAACAGGTTGGCCCATAACATCGGCATACCGCCGCTCGCCATCGTAAAGAAGTGAGCATCGAATAGACGGTCAAATGTCATTAATGCAAGAGCAACTGTTAATACTGGGAAAGCGAAAATAATGATAATTGTTGTAATTAAGATTGACCAAGTAAACATTGGCATTCTCATTAAAGTCATACCAGGTGTACGCATTTTTAAGATAGTAACAAGGAAGTTAATACCGGTCATTAGCGTACCGAGACCTGAAATCTGTAATGCAATTGCGTAGTAGTTATTTCCTACGCCTGAAGTAAACTCTGTACCTGCCATTGGGAAGTAAGAAGTCCACCCAGCGTCTGGAGAACCACCGATTACGAAAGCGATGTTGAATAACATTGCTCCGACAAAGAATAACCAGAAACTTAAAGCATTTAAGAACGGATATGCAACGTCACGAGCACCAATTTGTAATGGTACTACAAGGTTCATTAATCCCATAACGAATGGCATTGCCATGAAAAGAATCATTACTGTACCATGCGTTGTAAAGATTCCGTTATAGTGTTCAGCGTTTAAATAAGTTGTTTCTGGGAATGTTAACTGTGCACGGATCATTAAACCATCCATACCACCACGGAATAACATGATAACCGCAGAAATAATATACATGGCTCCGATTTTTTTATGGTCAACAGTTGTCAACCATTCGTCCCAAAGCCATTTCCATTTTTTATACTTTGTTAGTACGAAAATGATTGCTAATGTCACAAGAACGATAGAAGCGTCTGCACCGTAAATAATCGGGTCACCTGTGACAAAGAATTCATCAAGCTTCACTGTGTTCACTCCAATCTGTTGGAATAATAGCTATTATTTTTTGTTTTTGTAGTAGTTGTAATCACAATATTCAAGTGATTTTGGATCTACATAACTTAAGTGGTGACTAGAGAATGTCATACGACCAACTACACCAGGTTTAACAATTTCGTTGTACTTAGCTTCTGTTAGTTTAGGAGCAGTTTCTTGTACTTCTTTAACCCACTTGTCATATTTCTCTTTAGTTTTCGCTTCAACTTCGAACTCCATGTGTGTGAATCCTTCACCAGAGAAGTTCGCACTACGGCCTAGGTAAGAACCTGGCTTGTCAGCTTGTAAATAAAGATCCATAATCATGCCATCCATTGTGTACTTCATACCACCAAGTTCTGGTACCCAGAAAGCATTCATTGGGCCGACAGAAGTCAGTTTGAATTGAATTGGTACACCAGCTGGGATGTTTAAATAGTTAACGGTTTCAATTTTTTCCTCTGGGTAACTGAATAACCATTTCCAGTTTGCAGATGTAACATAAATTTCAACTGGTTTAATATGTTTGGACTCTTTCGGAACCTCTTCCGAAGCATAAGTTGCTTTTACTGTTGGAATCGATAATGCGATAACGATAATAACAGGAACAAGCGTCCAAATAATTTCTAGTAATGTGTTACCGTGTTGTTCAGGTGGCTCATAGTCCATATTCTCTGGTTTTTCACGATAACGAATCAAGATGACTGTAAACAGAATGAATACAATTGCGATAATTAATGACATAAGCAAGAATGACCAAACAATTAAATCATACTGTGCTTTTGCAACAGGTCCTTGCGGATTTAATACTGCGAGTTTTTTATCACAGCCACCGAGGAACAGAAGTAATGATAACGGAAGAAGCGAAGCCAACTTCCAAAACGCTTTCTTTAGTTGCACGATTGAAAATCTCCTTTCTCCTTGGATTGAAACTATGCCAATAAAACAATATAAACCTATTAATTTATAGAAGGCAATAGTTTTTGATATATTGTTAAAAAATAGACACAAATGCACACTTTTTAAGGTGAATATCATTTGTAACTTGATTACATTGTAAACTATTTTCCAGAGAAAAACGTGATTGTGAAAATTTTAAGATAAATAAAGTTATACCAGGATATCCAAGAAATAGAAAAAAGCTATCTTATCATAAGAAAGATAGCTGAATATTTCGTATATTTAGTTTATTTCTTGTGTGACAGTTCGTGGCTGTTCAATTGTGACAACTTTTTTATATTTAACTTGGTATAAAATGTAACAAATAATCATAAATGGAATGCCACAATAAAGAGCAATTCTTTGATCTGGAATGAAAGCCAAACTAACAAATGTAATGAAATTAAGTGAGAACGCTACGATTGGAACTAGCGGATAGAGCGGTGTACGATATTTTAAATCATTTATGTCGCCACCATTTTTCACGAAATTTCTACGGAAGAAAAACTGTGAAGCGGCGATTGACATCCACACGACAACAGCAGCCATCGCTGCAATAGATGTTAAAACTAGAAAGACAGTATCTGCCGCAAATACACTTGTTAATAAGGAAAGGCTAGCGAAAATTAGGCTGAAAATTAATGCATTTAGCGGTACACCTTTTTTAGTTAATTTCGTAAATGCTGGACTTGCCATTCCTTGTTTTGCCATCGCCCACAGCATACGAGAATTTGCGTATAGACCAGAGTTAGCAACGGATAATACAGCTGTAATAATAACGAAGTTCATAATGTCTGCTGCATATGGGACACCGGCTACATCAAATACAAGTACAAAGGGACTTTCGACTAGATTAGCCTCTTGCCACGGGAGTAAACCTACAACAACTGATATCGCTAAGACGAAGAAGAAGAGAGTTCGCCAAATTGTATTTTTGATTGCTTTTGGAATTGTTTTTTCAGGATTTTCACTTTCTCCTGAAGCGATTCCGATTAATTCTGTTCCTTGGAAGGAGTAATTTACTGTAATCATCGTAAGAAGAACAGCTAATGCACCGTTTGGAAATAGCCCGCCATTTTCAGTGAAATTATGAAGCATTGGAGCTGGCTTTCCATTAAAGTCTAGTAGACCGAACATAACAGCGCCACCAAGTACGATGAAAATAACAATTGTTGCGACTTTTACACTTGCGAACCAAAACTCTGCTTCTGCATATGCTTTTGCTGATAAAGCGTTTACGAGGAAGAGCGCTGCTGCAAATGTAACGCACCAAATCCATGAAGAAACGTCTGGAAACCAGCGTTTCATTAAAATACTTACAGTTGTTAACTCTACGCCAACTGTAACAGCCCAATTTAGCCAATACATCCAACCGACAACAAATCCAAAACCAGGTGAAATGAATTTGCTTGCATAGCTTTGGAATGAACCTGCTTCTGGCATAGCAACGGATAATTCACCAAGACATAACATCGTTAAATACATAACAAATCCACCGACTAAAAATGCAAGAATAGCACCACCAGGTCCGGCATTATGGACAATTTGACCAGATCCCATAAATAGCCCGGTTCCGATAACACCACCGAGTGCAATCATAAATAGGTGTCTACTTTTCATTGTTCGTTTTAAATCTGTTTGTTCAATTTGTTGATTCATATGCCCCTCACCCCGTATTTTCTTGAATGTGTGAACTTCGTTTTATTCTGAGTTTTTAATCATTAGTGGGGGATGCAACACACACTCGGTTTATTTACTATGAAATGAATGGAGTATGTAAAAAAACGAACTATGACTAAATACTCTAAGAATGTTTGTTAACATGGTGATATCTTCACCATGTTAACAATTTTGATTTTAGCAAAATATTCTGGAAATGTATATTTATTTTTCTTTTTATTAAAAATAATTAGAATTTTTACAATTAATTCTATGAACGATAATTCACATGATCTTTCTAGCAAACTAGTAAGAAGAAGGGTACAATGATAAGAGTTGTGTCTGTAAAATAATAATTAATGGAGTTTTGTTTATAATGAAAAAGTTAAAATATCTTTTTGTTTTTGGGATTATACTTGCTGCTGCATTTTTTATAGGAAAAGATAAAATTATGCAAAAGGCGCAAGTTCTACGCTTAGAGTTTCTATCTGAAATGAAAGAAGCAGCTATGATTGAGGATGTTCCGTTTATTAAACAATTACCAGAATTACCTCGAGGATGTGAAGTGACAAGTTTAGCTATGTTGTTGCAATATAAAGGTGTACAAGTAGATAAGATGCAACTTGCTAGCGAAATTCATCGCGTTCCATTTGAACAAAATGGCGTACGGGGAAATCCTTACGAAGGGTTTGTTGGAAATATTTATACAAAGGCAGAGCCTGGATATGGTGTATATAATCAACCGATTTTTAATTTGGCAGAAAAATATGTTCCTGAAAAAGTAATTAATTTAACAGGTAGAGACATGCAAGATATATATAAAGTAATTAGTTCTGGTTCTCCGGTATGGGTCATTATTAATACGACGTTTAAGCCGCTAGCTGAAAGTAGTTTTGAAACATGGAATACGAGTTCAGGTGAAGTGAAAATTACATATTATGAGCATAGTGCAGTAGTAATTGGATATGATCAAAACTTTGTATATGTAAATGATCCTCTTAAAAATAATCCGCGTTTGGCTGTTCCGCGAGCAGAATTTGAGAAAGCTTGGGAGCAAATGGGAAAACAAGCAATTACTATTTTATAATAATGAAAAAGTCATCTTTTGGGTGGCTTTTTCTTTTTGGATTATTATTGCGGAAAATTCAGAAGATTCTTTTAAAAGTTAACAATTCACGTTATAATAACATTTAACTTGGTGAAGAAGGAGTGAAGGGGTATGGATGTTGCAAAGGAATTTGTTTTGTCAAAAAATCAGTTAGTTGAGTGGAGAAGGCATTTTCATAAGTATCCAGAGTTATCTTTTCAAGAAGAAAAAACATCGCAGTTTGTGTTCGATATACTTCGGAAATTCCCATATTTAGAAGTGTCACGGCCGACTAAATATAGTGTGATGGCAAAGTTAGTAGGTAAACATCCGGGCAAAACAGTTGCGGTTCGAGCCGATATGGATGCTCTTCCTATTCATGAAGAAAATGAGTTTAATTTTATTTCTACATATAAAGGTGTAATGCATGCATGTGGTCATGATGGACATATAGCGATATTACTTGGGGTTGTACATAAGTTAGTAGAAGAAAGAGAGAAGATTAAAGGGGAGATTCGTTTTCTATTCCAACATGCTGAAGAAAATTTCCCTGGTGGTGCAGAGGAGATGGTTGCTGCAGGTGTAATGGAAGGTGTGGATTATATTATTGGTGCTCACCTTTGGGCGTCGTTAGAGGTTGGGAAAATAGGCGTTATTTATGGTCCTGCAATGGCTGCACCAGATGTTTTTAAAATTAAGATAGAGGGAAAAGGTGGACATGCTGGAATCCCTCATGAAACGGTGGATAGTATTGCGATCGGAACACAAGTCGTTTCGCAACTTCAGCAAATTGTATCTCGCCTCACGAATCCATTAGATTCTCTCGTAATATCTGTTACACAATTTCATGCGGGGACAACTCATAATGTAATACCAGAGCAAGCGGAGATTGAAGGGACAGTGAGAAGTTTAAGACATGAATTACGAGGTGAAACAGAGAAGAAGATTGAGCGGATTGTGAAGTATATTACGGAATCTTACGGAGCGAAATATACATTTTCATATGAATATGGATATCGACCAGTTGTAAATGACTACGAAGCTACAGATCTTATTGAACAAACGGCATTACAACTTTATGGAAGGGATAGAGTTGTTCGTTTACAGCCGACGATGGCTGGAGAAGATTTTTCAGCGTTTTTACAAAAGGCACCGGGGACATTCTTTTTTATCGGAGCGGGAAATAAAGAGAAAGGTATTATATATCCTCACCATCACCCTCGTTTTACGATTGACGAAGATGCATTACCGATTGGAGTGGAAGTCTTTGTATCAGCCATTATGAATTTTATAAGTAAAGGAGAATGAGATGAAGAAAATACACATCCTAGCGCTTATTCCAGTTCTTTGTTTAGTAGTTGGGCCAATATTTGCGAATTCGGTTACTCCTTACGTATTAGGGATGCCCTTTTTATTATTTTGGGTATTATTATCAGTGTTTATTACATCTCTTTGTATGGGGCTTGTGTACGTGTTTGATCCTGCTAATAAGGAGGATGTAAAATGACTGCATTACTTATTATTATTTTATTTTTGTTTCTCGCACTATTTTTAGGGATTCGGGCACAACATGGAAAAGATATGAATTTAGAGCAATGGTCAGTTGGAGGAAGAGGGTTTGGCACTATTTTTGTTTTTCTCCTTATGGCAGGTGAAATTTATACGACGTTTACATTTTTAGGAGGAAGCGGCTGGGCATATAGTAAAGGCGCACCTACCTTTTATATTTTAGGCTATGGCGCTTTAGCTTATCTTTTATCGTATTTTTTATTACCACCGATTTGGAAGTATGCAAAAGAGCATAACCTTGTTTCGCAGTCGGATTTTTTTGCGAAGAAATACAGAAGTAAGGCGCTTGGACTTATTGTTTCAATTGTTGGTGTTGTTTCCATCATCCCATATCTTGTTTTACAGTTAAAGGGACTGGGAATTATCGTTTCAGAAGCGTCTTACGGAAGGGTATCACCTGTTGTTGCGGTTTGGATTGGTGCCATTGTTATAACTATATATGTAATGGTTTCAGGTATACACGGTTCAGCTTGGACGGCTGCTTTGAAGGATATTATGATACTGTTTATCGTTATGTTTTTAGGTATATATTTACCGTATCATTATTATGGAGGATTTCAGCCGATGTTTGAAGCTGTAGAAGCAGCGAAACCAGGATTTTTATCTTTACCTGAAGAAGGAATGAGTATTTCTTGGTTTGTTTCTACTATTATATTAACGGCCCTCGGTTTCTATATGTGGCCTCATACATTTGCTTCTGCTTTTTCTGCAAAAAATGAAAAAGTATTTTGTAAAAATGCAGCAATTATGCCATTGTATTCTTTAGTGTTACTCTTCGTATTTTTCGCAGGGTTTGCTGCTATATTGCAAGTTCCTGGGTTAAAGGGAGCGGATGTAGATCTTTCGTTAGTCCGTCTTGCTTTACAAACTTTTGATCCTTGGTTTATTGGGATTATTGGTAGTGCGGGAGTATTAACGGCATTGGTTCCAGGCTCTATGCTTGTTATGGCGGCTTCTACACTGTTAGCAAAAAATATTTATCGAACGATTGTTCCATCTGCTTCAGATAGACAAGTTGCTAAGATGGCAAAATTATTTGTGCCTGTAGTAACGCTCGTGGCAGTTTTATTTACATTTAAAGGAGGGGAAACAATAGGAGCGCTTCTCTTAATGGGGTACAGTATCGTTACGCAACTTTTCCCTGCACTTGTATGTAGCTTGTTTCCACGCCAAATTGTTACGAAGCAAGGAGCGATTGCAGGAGTGGGAGTTGGGCTGTTAGTGGTCGCATATATTACCTTATCTGGCTCAACTATAGCTACGATGTTTCCGAGTTTTCCGCAGTATATAAAAGATTTGAATGTGGGCATAGTCGCATTGTTAATTAATATGATTGTGATGTTTGTAGTTAGTGGATTTACAAAAGGTGTATTTATAAAGAAAAACACTACAATAGTAGAAAAGTAATTCGTTTATTGGAGCTATCTTTGCAAAGAGATAGCTCTTTTTTGTATATATTTTCTTCTATTAGCGGAATCTAACTAAAAACTTGTTGAAAAGGAAGTTAGGTGGGGAAATTGTTAGAGCTTGAAGGTAACTTATTTGAAGTTATGAAAGAAATTAGGGATGAGTTAGGTTCACCTAATGATTTAACAATTAGAGAAGTTGCTCTTGCTGGGAGTTTTACACGTTGTGCGGTTGTGTTTTTATGTGGATTGACAGATAAGGATAATGTTTATAAATATGTCATTCGCACACTGCAATACGAAGAAATTATAAATGAGGAAGCTGTTGTTCAAACGTTATTGGATCGTTTTATTTCTATCGCAGAAGTGGGTGTAAAGAAGAAGTTTCCAGATATTATGAATGCGATATTAGCGGGAGATACAGTTATATTAATTGATAATATTCAAACCGCTATCGTTATTAATAGTAGAGCTTGGGAGAAGAGAAGTTTAGAACCACCAGTGACAGAAGATTTAATACGCGGACCGAGAGTTGGATTAAATGAAGATATTAATGTGAATAAAATGTTAATCCGACGCGGTTTACGTGATCCAAAGTTGAGGTTCCAATCTTATATTATGGGGAAGCGATCGCAGAAAGAAGTAACCCTAGTATATATAGAGGATATTATTAATCCTCACATTGTAAAAGAGTTAGATCGCCGTCTTCAATCAATAGTGACAGATGTCGTTTTGGAAACAGGTACGATTGAACAATTAATTCAGGATAATAATTTATCCCCATTTCCACAATTTTTGAATACGGAGAGGCCTGATAATATTATAGCCTCATTAGCGAAAGGGAAGGCGGCCATTTTAGTAGATGGATCCCCGTTTGCTCTTATCGCGCCACTCGTATTTGTTGATATTTTTCAATCTGTAGAAGATCATTACGAGCGCTGGGTGATTGGAACGTTATTAAGATTTTTACGTATGGGTTCAGGTATAATTGCGGTTTTGTTACCAGCTATGTATGTAGCGCTTGTATCTTACCATCAAGGACTTATTCCTTCTAAACTGGCTTATTCAATTGCGGGTGCGAGGGAAGGTGTTCCGTTTCCAGCATATATTGAAACGTTAATGATGGCCTTGACTATGGAATTAATACGAGAAGCTGGAATCCGATTGCCGAAACCGATGGGACAAACGATAGGGATTGTAGGAGGTCTTGTAATTGGAGAAGCTGCGGTAAATGCAGGGATTGTAAATCCGTTTTTAGTTATTATTATTGCGGTTACTGCGATTGCTACGTTTTCGCTTCCTGTATATAGTATTACGATTACGTTCCGAATTTTACTTTTCGTCTTTGTATTAGCTGCAACGGCTTTTGGATTGTATGGGATCATTCTAGCTCTGATTGCACTTGCTATTCATATTACAAATTTAACAAGTGTTGGTATACCGTATACAACCCCAATTGCTCCTGCATTTTATAAAGATTGGAAAGAAGAATTTATTCGCATGCCAAAATCGATGTTGAAAGATAGACCAGAGTACTTACAAACAAAAGATTCTACAATACGTCCAAAGGAGCGAAAATAAGTGAAACCATTTGAGTATGGCGATGAAGAGATTGGATCTCGGGAAATTGGGTTTGCGGTATCATCGACCATTATTGGTATAGGGGCATTGTCTATGCCAAGAGATATCGCTAACCAAACTTTATTTTCGGACGGTTGGATTATCTTACTTTTGGGTGGATTGATTTGCGCAGTTTTAGGTTGGTTTGTGACGAGAGTAGCTATCTTATTTCCGAAACAAAATTTTGTTCAATATACGAGTGCGCATTTGACGAAGCCTGTTGCATACACAATTAGTAGTATTTTAGTATTAACGTTTGCTGCTTTGACAGCATATGAATCGCGAATGATTTCAGTTATTTCTCAAACGTATTTATTTAGTGATACACCGATACAACTACTGTCTTTCTTCTTCTTATTAGTTGTTATTTATGGAATAGCAGGATCACGAGCAGCCTTATTAAGGTTAAATGTTTTATTCTTACCTATTGTTTTAATTGCAATAGTACTTCTTTCTTTATTGAATATAAATTTAATGGAAATAAATAATTTACTACCAGCTTTTCAAACGAAAGTAAGTCAATATGCTGTTGGAGTTAAAAATTCTATTTTTACGTTTATTGGATTTGAAGTAGCTTTATTTTATGCGGTGTTGCTAAATGATAAGACAGCGAAAAAAGCGCCAATGGCAGTCGCGAAAGCGGTGATGGTAAACGTACTGTCATACATTTTAATTTATGTAACTTGTATTAGCGTTTTTACTTATATGACAACACGTGGATTGACATATCCAACAATTGAATTAGGGAAAGAAATTGAAATTGGGGGAGGATTTTTAGAAAGGTTTGATGCGATTTTTTTTACGACTTGGATTATTACAATTTATAACACTACAGCAATGTATTATGACGTCGCATCTTTATTGTTTTGTGCTATGTTTCCGAAAGTGAAGAAACATATTTTTATTTTCGTAAGTGCCCCTATTATTTTTATGGTGAATATGATACCTAGTAGTTTGAATACTTTATCAAGTTATGGGACTTATTTAGCTTGGATAGATATGGGGTTTGTTGTGTTAGCTCCTTTGCTCGTTTTAATTATATATAAAATAAAAAGAAGGAATGGTGGCAATGAAACACCTTCTTAAAATTATAATGGTTATGGCTTTAACTGGATTTATGAGTGGGTGTTCTGAGTTAGAAGAGATAGAAGAAAGAGGATTTGTAGTAGGAGCGGCTTACGATATCGTGAAGGAGAAGAAAGCGAATCCAATTATGAAAGGGACCTATCAGATGGTACTCCCTAGTAAAGTGTCTCAACAGGGCGGACAAGGGGGTGGGGATAGCGAAAATTATATTAATGTTAGTGCAAAAGCAGATAGTGTATTTGAACAAATAAGAATAATCGCAAAAAAAATTAGTCGTACATTATTTTTCCCTCATATACAGGTGATTATTTTCTCTGAAGAATTACTTTCACATCCATACATTTTACAAAATACGTTAGATGTATATATTCGCGATCATGAGATGAGAAGAAATATTCGTTTGTTCGTTTCTAATAAAAATGCCGAAGCTATTTTAAAACAAAGTGCCAAGCCTGAAAATTTACCGGCGCAGTATATTGATATGTTAGCTGAACACCCTCCGAAAAATGCCCAAATGATTGAGGCTGCAAGAATTGGTGAGGTGCAGGAAAAGATGATCTCTAACCGAAGTTTTGTATTGCCTATTCTGGAACTAACAAAGCAAGGAGTACAAATGAACGGTGCAGCATTGTTTCGTGGAAAGGATAATAAGTGTGTAGGCAATTTGAGTGGGGAAGAAACATTAGGGATGAATTATATAATAGGTAAAAAAATTGGAGGTTTTTTTACCATCCGTAAAAAGAATCAACTTATTACATATGAAATTCATAAGTTACGTCGAAAAATTAAAGTATCCACAACGAATGCTACAAAACCGAAATTTAATATTCATTTATTTCTGGAAGGTACAATAGCTGAGTTGCACTTTAGTGATCATAAAAAGGTTTTGAATGAAAAGCGTTTAGAGAAGGATATATCGGAAGAAATGGAGGAGCGTATTCAAAAATCGATTAAGCTTGTTCAAAAAAAATATAAGGTAGATGTATTAGAGTTAGGGGAAGTGTATAAGAGACATAATTATAAAGAATGGACAAAAATAAGTAAGAATTGGGATCAAGGCGAAAATTACTTTAGTAATGCTGAAATTACTGTTCACGTTCATCCAACAATTGAACATTCAGGTTCAGCTTTACCGAAAAGAGTGAAATAAGGTGATGAAAGTTGTTTACTGGATTAGGAATTAGTTGCACGATATTAATGGCGGTGCTGCCGGGGGCTATTTATTTCATTCATAAAAAACTCACAACGTATGGAGCGCAGCCGTGGAATACTGATGTACAAAAAAAGAAACCTGAATGATTTTCAGGTTTCTTTCGGGCAAAGCATATGTGAAGGGGGATGCCTTCTATGTATGCTTTGTTTTATACAAGCCCTAACCAATGTACCAATTGTGTAGAGAGGAATGTAACAACAATGGCGATAACGGTAGGGATTGCAAACGATAAGAATGTCCATTTTGCACTTTTTGTTTCTTTGTATATGTTAACCAGTGTTGTTCCACACGGGAAATGAAGAAGTGAGAACAACATTGTGTTTAACGCTGTTAACCAAGTCCAACCATTTTCTAGGAATAGATTTTTAATTTGATTAAAATCATCTATTTCAGTTAAAGCCCCAGTTGATAAGTAAGACATTAATAAAATTGGGATTACAATTTCATTAGCGGGTAGTCCAAGAATGAATGCAGCTAGAATAAACCCGTCAAGTCCTAACATTTTAGCAAATGGATCTAGGAAATTTACAAAATACATAAGTAAGCTTGTGTCACCGATAAAAATATTAGCAAGTAACCAAGTTAATGCAGCTGCAGGGGCAGCAACAACTATAGCTCGTTTTAAAACGTAGATTGATTTATCGAGTGTTGCGCGAACAATTGTATTCCAAACTTTTGGCTTGCGGTACGGAGGTAACTCCAGTGTGTAGTGAGTTGGAACCCCTTTTAAGGCTGTTTTTGATAGTACCCAAGAAACAGTTAATGTCATAATAACACCAATTACAACCATTCCAACTACAACGCCAGCAGTAACCAATGTTTGCATACTGCCTGTATAACCAGCAGCCATAAATAGTGAAGCCATTAAAATTAACATAGGCCAGCGACCGTTACAAGGAACGAAGTTGTTCGTTAAAATTGCTAGCATACGTTCACGTGGTGATTCAATGATACGTGTTGACATAATGGCTGCTGCATTACAACCAAATCCCATTGCCATTGTTAAAGATTGTTTCCCGTGTGCGCCGGATCGTTTGAATAAGCGGTCCATATTAAACGCGACACGTGGTAAGTATCCGTAGTTTTCTAATAGCGCGAACATAGGGAAAAAGATTGCCATAGGTGGTAACATAACGCTAATAACAGCACCGATACCACGGAACAAACCAAGTATTAAAATGCCATGTAACCATTCAGGTGCATGCGCTGCTTGGAACCAAGATGTTAAATATCCTTCGGCCCATCCGAAGAATTCGGCAATCATATCAGATGGTACGTTAGCGCCTGCAATTGTAAGATAAAAAATAATAGATAAAATACCGAGCATAATTGGGAATCCCCAGATTGGAGATGTGAAAATTTTATCTAGTTTTTCGGAACGATATAATTTATCAGTATTTGTATATTGGACAGATTCTTTACATATGCTTGCAGATGTTCGGTAAATATCTCCGACTATATCATCTCGTATATCTTCTTTTGAAAGTGTTTGTGCATGTTGAATAATATAGTCTAATGGAAGAGCTTTACTGGCTGAGTGAGATTCCATTAATTACGACCTCCCTTACAAGTGGTTCATTATGGTGTTTTTGAAGTGTAGTTAAGAAATTTTTATCTCCATCTAATATACGTAACGCAATCCAACGTGCTGGATACGTATCACCGAACACTTTATAAATTTGTGGTTCTAATTCCTGAATCATATTTTCGATTTTTTCGCTGTAAGTAATTTTAATTGGTGTTGGAATTAGTTTTTTATTTGCTACTTTTGCAATAACATTTAGCAAATGACCAATACCTACTCGGTTACGTGCTGAAATTTTAACGACAGGTACACCAAGTGATTTTGCTAATTTCTTTTCATCGATAACAATCCCTTTTTTCTCGGCTTCATCAATTAAGTTAATGCAAATGACTACATTATTTGTCATCTCCATCACCTGGAGTGCTAAATTTAAATTTCTTTCCATAGCAGTTGCGTCTATGACAACTACAGTTACTTCTGGTTTTTCGAATATAATATAATCCCTCGCTACTTCTTCGTCTGCGGAATTTGAGTATAGTGAGTAAGTTCCAGGTAAATCTATTAATGTATAATTACTTCCGTTATGTTCATATTCTCCTTCAGCTTTTAAAACAGTTTTTCCCGTCCAGTTTCCAGTATGTTGTTTTAAACCTGTTAAAGTATTAAATAATGTACTTTTCCCGGTATTCGGGTTACCAGCTAAAGCAATACGATGTTTGCTCATCTGAAATCATCTCCTATTAATACCCCGAAAATAAGGGAGCTTTCTTCTTTGCGCAGTGCAATAGTTGTGTTGCTCACTTGATAAGCGACCGGATCTCCAAGTGGACTGCGTTGCAATACTTTAATCGTTGCCCCTGGGATAAATCCCAAATCTAATAAACGTCGTTTCATAGTTCCTTCTAATTGTATCTTCTCAATTTGTACAAACTCCCCTGTTTTAAACTCGGAAAGGGGTTTAGTATTAGCCGATACCATAAAAGTTACCTCTTCTCTATATTTTTAGTGTTAGTTTAAAAAGTTTCCTTAGGTAAACTTTTTGTTAGTAATATAGTAGACTACATTGGATGATGCTGTCAATTAGTACTTTAAAAATATTCATTTAATTTTAGAATTGTTCCAATTTATTTAGTTGTACTAAAAAATATTACTGAAATTCTTTTTAATGTGCATAAATTAGGCGTGAAAAAGTTACAAAATACAGCGGAATTGTAAATGTAACTTTAACTAAAAGGGAAAAAGAGAGAAAAACATTTACATTGAATTTACATTGTTAAGAATAAATTTACATTACAGCATAGTTAGTGTGGTTTTTGTTTGCTTCTTTAACTACAAATGTTGGGATTCCTAGCTTTTGAGGATGATTATCGTCATTTACTTAAAATTAAAAATTGCTTAACACTCACATAATATTGTTGTCCTACAATGAATTTGTGTTCGAAAGAAAATGAATTCGAAAAGTGATAATCCAAATGGGGGTACAAGACATGGTTATGAAAAAAGGTATTAAATTTTCTTTAGCAGCTTTAGTGGTAGCAGGAGCATTAGTTGGGTGTGGGAAAGCAGAAGATACAACTAGTAAAGAAACTGCTAAAGGAAGCGATAATACAAAACAAGAATTATCAGGTACGATTGCAGCAGCTGGTTCTACAGCTCTTCTACCTCTTGCGGAGGAAGCTGGAAAGAAATTCATGGAGAAAAATTCAAAAGTTTCTATTCAAGTTCAAGGTGGCGGTAGTGGAACTGGGATTAACCAAGTAGCATCTGGTGCAGTACAAATTGGTAATTCAGATGTTCCGTCTGGAGATAAAATAAAAGATGCTGAAAAGGCGAAAGAATTAGTAGATAACAAGGTAGCGGGTATTGCATTCGCTCTTGTCGTAAATAAAGATGTAAAAGTTGATAACTTAACAGTGCAACAAGTACAAGATATCTTCACTGGAAAAGTAACAAACTGGAAAGAAGTAGGCGGAAAAGATGAAAAAATCAACGTAATTAATCGTCCGGCTTCATCTGGTACACGTGCTACATTTGAAAAAACGATTATGAAAGACGCGAAAATTAATGATGGAACTGGTACAACACAAGATTCTAACGGTGCAGTAGAGCAAGCTATTAATTCTACTCCAGGTTCAGTAAGCTATTTAGCGATGTCTTACATGGTTGGAGATAAAAAAGGTGCACTACAAACAGTGAAAATTGATGGTGCTGAACCGAAAGTTGAAAACATTGCGTCTGGTAAATATCCATTCTGGTCTTACGAGTATATGGTAACAAAAGGTGAAGCGAAAGAAGCAACAAAAGCTTACATCGATTATGTAAAAGGTAAAGACTTTGAAAAGCAAGTAGAAGATATGGGCTACATTCCAATGTCTAAATTAAATAAGTAATAAAGTTTTATGGGGCTGGCTGCAAGGCCAGTCCTGTTCATTTCAATCTGTGAAGTGGGGTCTGTCCTGTGATGAAGGGGAAAAAACAAATTAATTACGTAAAAAGTGAATATATAGGAAGATCACTTGTTACGTTTTGTGGTATTTTTATTGTTTTAATTACATTAGCTATTATTGCGTTTATTTGTGGTAAAGGTATTCAATCTTTTACACAAAGTGGTATCTCGTTTACTGAGATGTTAACATCGACAAAATGGAATCCAAATGCTGATCAAGGATCCTTCGGGGCTTTAATTTTCATTGTAGGTTCAACGGTGGTTTCGTTAGGTGCGGTTATTATTAGTGCACCAATTGCTATAGCTCTTGCTATATTCATGAATTTAATTTCGCCAAAGTTTGGAAATAAAGTGTTGAAGCCTGTTCTAGAATTGTTAGTTGGTATTCCTTCGGTTGTATACGGATTATTAGGTGTTACGATTTTAGTACCACTATTACGTGATTCGTTTGGGGGAGTAGGCTTTAGTTTAATTGCAGGTATTGTTGTATTAAGTATTATGATTTTACCTACTATTGCTAGTATCGCTTCTGATGCAATACGTTCTGTTCCATTTGATTATTTAGAAGCTTCTTATGGTCTAGGATCAACAAAATGGCAAGCGATTAGCCGAGTGATTGTTCCTGCTGCGAAAAAAGGGATTTTAACAGGTGTTGTTTTAGGCTTAGCGCGTGCTTTCGGTGAAGCGTTAGCGGTTCAAATGGTAATCGGGAATACGATTAAATTACCAGAAGGAATATATAGTCCGACAGCGACGTTAACTGGTATTTTAACAATGGACATGACGAATACATTGAACGGAACTGCTTGGAACAATGCGCTATGGACTTTAGCGATGATTTTACTTGTTATTTCATTCCTGTTTATTTTAGTAATTCGAGCGATTGGGCAAAGAGGTGAGCGATAATAATGAATGCAAGAACGGTAAATAAAGTTTGGACAGGTATCTTTTATGCGGTTGCGGCTTTAGTTGTAGCTTTGCTAGTGTTCTTAGTATTTGAGATTTTACAAAAGGGATGGGGATTTTGGGATCCTAATTTCTTGTTTGGAGAACCAAGCAATACAAGAGCTGGTGGTGGGATTGGTCCGCAGTTATTCAATTCCTTCTACATGCTTGTTATAACGCTTATTATATCTATTCCTCTTGGATTAGGTGCTGGAATATATTTAGCAGAGTACGCAAAACAAGGACGTTTTTTAAATTTTGTTCGTCTATGTATAGAGACGATGGCGTCTTTACCTTCTATTGTTGTTGGTTTATTTGGTTTGTTAGTGTTCGTTACAATGACAGGTTGGGGATACACAGTAATGGGTGGTGCTCTTGCTTTAACTATTTTAAATTTACCAGGTTTAACGCGTGTTTGTGAAAATGCGATTTCAGAAGTTCCTCATAATGTAAAAGAGGCAAGTCTTGGATTAGGTGCAACGAAGTGGCAAACAATCGCTCGTATTATTATCCCATCGTCATTACCACAAATTATTACAGGGATTATTTTAGCGGCGGGTCGTATATTTGGGGAAGCGGCAGCATTAATTTACACAGCGGGTTTAACATCCCCGATTTTAAATTCAGCAGCGGATTTCTCAAGTCCTGCGCATCCTTTAAATCCGTTTAGACCAGCTGAAACATTAGCGGTTCACATTTGGAAATTAAATTCTGAAGGAGTTATTCCAGATGCGAAGTTGATTGCGACAAAATCTGCAGCTGTATTAATTATTATGGTATTACTATTCAATGTTATTTCACGCTTGATAGCATCTATATTACACAAGCGCTTTACAGGAACGAAAAGAAAAAGTAAAGCAACGAAAAAGGTAAAAGCGGCATAAATTATAAAGAAGAACTCTCTATTTATAAGTAGGGGGTTCTTTTGTATTTTAATATAGAAGGAATGGATGTAATGATTGTTGAATTTGTGGTTAATTATAAAGAAGAACAGATGTAATTTAGAGAGGAGTTTTAATTTGTTTTTTCTGGAAATGTCAGGTTTTCCTGGGTCAGGAAAATCGACAGTTTCTAAGTATATAGCGAAATTAACAGGTGCTGTAATTATAGATCATGATGTTTTGAAATCCGCGTTGTTAAAATCATTAAAAGTAAAAGGAATTGAATCAACGATTGTTGGTGGGCTTGCGTATGATGCCAAATGGGTATTGATTGATTCTTATTTAGAACAAGGGCATAGTGTTATATTGGATAGTCCGTGTTTATATGAGGGAATGGTTGAAAAAGGAATTAAATTATCAACTAAACATGGTGTGAAATATAAATATATTGAGTGTTATCTTAATGATATGGAAGAGATTAATAGGAGACTGCAAACACGTAAGCGTATGATCAGTCAAATTGAAAAGGTGGAGTCGGAAGTAGGTTTTGAAAAGTGGTTAAATGGTAGTCAAAGACCTTTAAATAATGAATACCTTATTGTGGATTCTAGTAAACCTATAGAGCAATATGTGGAAAAAATGATGGATTATATGACTAAGTAGAGAAAAGACGTTATCTTCATTTGTGAAGATAACGTCTTTTGTTTTTAAATATCAGGTGTTTCTGTAGAAGTGCTTATTTTCCTACGGGAGCGTCTTTTTCTCCCGATTTTATCTAATAGTTCATACATAACTGGAACGACTACTAATGTAAGAACAGTCGAGACTGCCAAACCGCCGATGACAACGACGGCTAAACTTTTTGATACCATACTTCCTGCTTGGGATTGGCCAAATAGGAGTGGGAGCATAGCGACGATTGTTGTAATAGCTGTCATAATAATTGGGCGTAGTCTAGTAGAACCTGCTTCAAGTAAGGCTTCTCTAGTTTCCATTCCGTGGTCCCGATTTTGTTGGACTCTTTCTATTAATACAATAGCGTTTGTAACAACAATCCCGATTAACATTAATGCGCCAATCAAGGAATTTATATCAACAGGTGTTCTTGAGATGATTAATCCTAAAATACCACCGACAGCAGCTAACGGTAAGGAGAATAGGATTGCAAAAGGAGCGCGTGCTTGCCCGAAGGTGATAACCATAATTAAATATACAATCCCGATTGCAATCCCCATAATTTTGAATAAATCTGTAAAATTCTCTTGCATAGATTCAGTAGCTCCTGCGATATTTACTTTTGAACCGCTAGGTAAATCTAAGTCAGTTATCGCTTTATTTACTGCTGTGTTTACTTTACTCAAATCTTCATTTGAAGCTTCGGCGGTAATTTGAATTGTTTCTTTTGCGTCTTTATGGAAAATTTCTGTTTGCGTTTGTTTTTCTGAAATAGTTGCGATGTCTTTTAAAGGAATTGGTCCATTAGTAGGTGATAGTATGTTTGTATTTAAAATATCTTCTTGTTTACTAATGTTTTCCTTTTTATGTTCTATCATAATAGTAGTTTTTTCATTATTAATTGTAATTTCGCCAATAGGTGACTTCTTCATAAGGAATGCTACTTGTTGCGCAGCTATTTCTGGTGTTAAACCTAGTTGCTCAGCCTTTGTTTGATCAATATGAATTTGCCATTCTTTCTTAGAGTCTTCTAAATTCGTTTTTACTTTAGAAAGATCATCCATGTTTTTTAGTTTTGTTTCGACGATAGTAGCCGCCTCTTTTAAATCCGCTTCGTTAGTAGCTGTTACGTTAAATTGTAAGTTGTTGCCGCCGCCAGAGCTTGAATAACTTGTTTTTATATAATCAAGTTCAGCAGGCTCAAAAGTTTTATTTTCCTTTTTTAACTCTTTAATATATTGATCAATATCAGAACCTTTTTTAAAGACTACAAATATACTAGCAAGGTTATTTTTAGTTGTTTGCCCCCATTGTGCATCTTCTGCGCTAGATCCCATTCGTAAAATAACGTCTGTTACATCTGAATTAGAAAGTAATTTCTTTTCGAAATCAAATGCTTTTTGTTTTTGAGCTTCAGCATTATAATCGACTGGAAATGTCATGTTAATAGATAACATTGTGTCGTCCTCAGATTTTATGTTTGCTTTCGGTAGTAATATATAGGCTGCAATTGATCCTGCAAATAATAAAAATGCAGTAAGTAGAATAATGAATTTATGAGAAAGAGACCACTTTAACGTAGCGACATATCGTGATGAAGAACTTGGCTTTCGATGCTTTGTTTTTTTGAGTAGTAAAAAAGCCATAAGTGGAACGACTGTGAGTGCAACGATTAAGGATGATAGAATAGAATATACAACTGCTAATACCATAGGTAACATTAATTTTCCGATTGCTCCTGATACGAGGCCGATAGGTAAAAAAACAGCGACCGTTGTTAAAGTAGAAGAAGTAATTGCGACGGCGACTTCTTTCGTTGCATCAAGAATAATATTTTTAGAGAAAGAATCTTTTTGTAAACGGCGGAAAATATTCTCGATGACAACGATACTATCATCGACGAGACGTCCAACCGCAACAGCTAAACCACCAAGGGTTAAAATGTTAAGTGTGATGTTAGATTGATGTAGTAAAAAGAGTGTTAATAAAATAGATAATGGAATACTGACAACAGCGATGAGTGTTGTTCGGAAGTTACGTAAAAAGATTAAGATAATTAGAGTTGCAGCGATTGCTCCAAGTATTACTTCTTTTCCCATGCTAGTAACAGCATTTTCAACTTGTTCATGGGTTGAGGCTAAAAGTTTAATGGAAAACTGATCTTTATATTCTTTATTTATCTCTTTAACTTTTTTATCAATCTCTTTTCCAATTGCAACTGCATTTTTGCTCGGTTCTTTCATGATGATTAATCCAGTGCCTTCTTCTCCGTTTATATGTGAGATTGTATCGTAGTGTTGTTTGATTTCGATTTGAGCAATGTCTTGCAATTTCACTTGGGGTACCACAGTGATGTTTTTAATGTCATTTACATTTTTTATGTCCCCAATGACGCGGAGGTTGTATTCTTCCTGATTAACAGTAATTGCCCCAGCTGGAGTAGAAGTTTCTTTTCCTTGTAAAACAGTGAGTACCTGCTGTGATGTTACGTTTTTGTTTTTTAATTGGTTCGGATCAAGTACGATAGATAATTCAGAGGTGGATTTTCCGAAAAACATAACATTAGCAACACCATCAATGTTTTCGAGTTGTGGTACGATTTCTTTTTCAATTTGTTTTTCATCTGCTTTTGAAAACCCGTTTTGTTTCTGGATAGTAATTTGGGCGAGTGGAATCATAGAAGTGTTTAGTTGACTAACTACGGGCTTGGTTACATCTTTAGGTAATTTAATTGTATTGACGGCTTTTTCGACTTCGCGTGCTGCATCTTTCATGTTTGCTTTTGATGTATACGCAATGTCGATACGTGATAATCCCTCGTATGTAGAAGAAGTAATGGTGTCGACGTGTTCTAAATTGCGAAATTGTTTTTCGAGAGGATCAGTTACATCCTTTGTCATCGTTTCAGCGTCGAGTCCTTGAGATAAGGTTGTGACGGTAATTGCTGGATTGTCGATACTTGGTAAAAATTCCATAGGTAATTTAGAGCCGGAATAAACACCGAGTATGGAAATGAGAAAAATCATGATGATAATGGCAGCTCGGTTTTTTAATGAAAACTTTGTTAACCTATCCATAAAATAATTCCTCCATTGGTTTATTTATAGTTGAGTACATCCTTTCTTACTATATAACAAAAAATGGATATTTTTCATTAATTAAATGTAAAAAAATTCTAATAATATTCTTAAGTTTATATTTGCATTGGAATTGTTTAATGTGGATGGGATTTTTTCTTACGGCTAAGTTATATCGTTATTCTATAGAAGGATAATTATTATAAACTTTAATATAGAAGAGAATGAAAACCTGGGAAGGTATTGTGAAATGCAATTTGGTTGAATGAATTGTAGTAGTATACAATCAGAATAACTATTTTTAGTAGGAAGGATAATAATTCTTTCTATAGAAGAAAGTAGGATAGATAATTTTTTTGTGTTTTTTATAAAAAACACTTGTTATTTAAAAATCATGATGGTATATTAATAAACGTCGCTGATGCGGAAACGCAGAAAACGACAAAAAAGAAATTTAAAAACTTAGTTGACATCGAAAAATGAAGATGTTAATATGATGAAGTCGCTTCTGAAGCGGCGGACAAGTTCTTTGAAAACTGAACGAAACAAACAACGTGAAACGTCAATTTTTATTTTTA